>JBCDCH010000022.1 GCA_039182125.1 Planctomycetota bacterium | reverse complement strand
CGGTCACCGAGACGGCGCTGCCCGAGCCGCTCATGCAACAAATCGCGGCCCAGATGAACCTGAGCGAGACGGCGTTCGTCGTGCAGCGGGCTGACGGCACGTTCGACCTGCGTTGGTTCACCCCGGCGTCGGAGGTGAAGCTCTGCGGCCACGCCACGCTCGCCTCCGCCCATGTCCTCGACCGCGCCGGCGTCACCACCTTCCACACGCTCAGCGGGCCATTACATGCCGAGCGGATCGGCGACGCGATCACGCTCGACTTCCCCGCCCGACCGGTGACGCCAAGTTCCGGATCGACATTCGGCTTGGCCGGTGAACGGTTCGAAGCGGGCGAGGACTTGCTCGTGCTGGTCGAGGACGTCGATTCGGCCATGCCCGACTTGGTGGCATTGAAAGAGTCCGACGCCCGCGGCCTGATCGTGACCGCTCCCGGCCGCGATGGCTTCGACGTGTTCAGCCGATTCTTCGCGCCGGCCTATGGCATCGACGAAGACCCCGTGACCGGCAGCGCCCACTGCGCCCTCGCGACGTTCTGGGCGGAGCGGCTGGGCAAGACCCAACTTCGTTGCCGACAGCGCAGCCGACGCGGCGGCACCGTCGACGTCCAGCTCCACGGCAATCGCGTGCGTCTCGCCGGCCAGGCCCGCACCACGCTCAACGGCACGATCCACCTCGACTGACCCGTTGCATTTCCGGGCACGCTGGGCCAACCTGTCGGCACACCATGAACCAAAACGCCAACGAACTGCGACTGGGCATCATCGGCATCGGCGGCATGGGCAGCGCGCACCTGTCCATGCTCACCGGCCCCAACCCCGTCTCCCGCCTCCGCATCACGGCCATCGCGGATACCGATCCGAGAAAGCTCGACCGCGGGCTCAACGAGTTCGCGCACCACCCGGTCAAAGGCTTCGCGACGCCGGAGGAACTCATGGCGTCCGGCGAGGTCGACGCGATCCTCATCGCGACGCCCCACTACCTGCACCCGCCGCTGGCGATCAAGGGCTTCGACCACGGCCTGCATGTGCTCAGCGAAAAGCCGGCCGGGGTTTACACTAAGCAGGTCAAGGAGATGAACGCCGCCGCCGAGAAAGCCAAGGCCGAGAAGGGCCTGGTCTTCGGCATCATGTTCAACCAGCGCACCCGCAAGTCGCATCAGCAGATGCGCAAGCTCGTCCAGTCCGGCGAGCTCGGCGAGATCAAACGCACCATGTACGTGCTCACCGACTGGTTCCGCACGCAGTTCTACTACGACACCGCCGGCTGGAAAGGAACCTGGGAAGGTGAAGGCGGCGCGGTGCTGCTCAACCAGTCGCCGCACAACCTCGACCTCTGGCAATGGATCTGCGGCATGCCCAAGCGTGTCCGCGCGTTCTGCAAGATGGGTCACCACCATCACATCGAAACCGAGGACGAGGTCACCGCCTACGTCGAATATGAGAACGGCGCGACAGGCGTCTTCGTCACCAGCACCGGCGAGGCACCCGGCAGCCAGTTCATGGAGATCGCCGCCGATCATGGCAAGGTCACGCTCGAAGGCAGCGACATCCGCTACTGGCGAACGCCCGACAGCGTGAAGCAGTTCCTCGACGAAAGCGAACAGTCCTTCGACAAGCCCGAAACCTGGGACACCAAGATCCCCGGCGGCAACGGTCCCGAACACCGCGGCATCCTCATCAACTTCACCGAGGCCATCCTCGACGGCAAGCCCCTACTCGCCCCCGGCACCGACGGCCTCAACGGCGTCGCCCTCGCCAACGCCATGCTCATGTCCGCGTGGAAAGACGATTGGGTTGACCTGCCGATCGACGACAACGAGTACCACCAGTTACTGCAGGAAAAGATCAGCACCAGCACCTTCATCAAAAAGACCCGCGAAGTAGACATCGCCCCAGTGGCGAGCTTCTGAATCGAACTCACCAACGCGAACGCCCCGCGAAGTTCATTGAACTTCGCGGGGCATTTTGTGTCGAGCGTAACTCAATCCTTCGGCGGAACGGCGAACTGCGTGACCGTGAAACCGCCGGTCGTGGTTCTTCCACGGTTGACCTGGAAGTGGCCACGACGTTCGTCGATGAGCCGGATGAATGAGTCATCGCCACCGGACGCAGCCCCCCAACCACCCCACGACTGGACGACGATGTAGACGTCGAACGAGTCGGAGCGGGTCGTGATCAAGTTGCTGATGCGGGTGAGGCGGTTGTACTCGGACTCCCAACTACCCGATGTACCGGCTGTGATCGTCGGCATCTGGGTCGAACCATCAACCGGCGTGAAGTTGCCGATGTTGATCCGCTCGTTGTCGCTACCAACCGCCGTTACTTCACCGTCGTCGGCGAACTGAATGCGGCCGGTGTCGTCGTCGGCGTCAAGCAAGTCGAACACCGATTCAAACACATTACCGCCGGCGATGTCGCCGGACGTGGCGATCGTTTCGTCAACGATCCCGTCGCGGTAGTTGGCGATGGCGATCGCCATCTGCGTGGTCGCGACACCATCGACCTCACCGGTTGCCGGATCAACGACCAAGGGCAACATGGCCAGCACCTCGGCGGGAGCCGTGTTGATGTTGATCCGCCCCTGCACGGGAAGGAGACGCTCGGCGTCGTTGTTCACCTGCTCGCGGCTCAACGCGCTCGGCCGAAACACATCGAGATCGTTGTCGATCGGCTTCGGGAGCGTGTCCCACATGGCGTCGGGCATTTCGGCACCGAAATCGCCGGCGTTGTCCGAACGAGCCGGGCCATCGGTGAGACGAAAGTCGTAGAGCAGCGTGTCAACGCTGCCACCGGCCGCGTCGACGTAGGGTCCCCACTCCTCACGCCGGACGTTAGGGAAGTAGTCGTTACCCGGCACCTGCCCAGCACGAACCACCTCGAACAGATCGGCGGCGAAGGTGTAGTCATCAGTGAACCCGCCCTGTATTGGATCGAACCGGCCGATGTTCGACGGGATGCCAGACACCGTGGCGGTGGTGTCAAGCGGGTCGGGGACGGTCATGTAGCCGAGGTCCATCGAAACGGACGTCAGCTCAATCACGCGTCCATCTGCAGCATTCGCGATCGCGTCGGACGTGTTGTTGCCAGTATCGTCGTCTTGCAAAATCGTACCGACCGCAGGGCTGACGAACAGTTTATGGCTTCCGAACATCGTCACCTGCAATAGGTCGCCGTCCCGCGGAAACATGCCGAACGGGAAGGCCCGAAGCTCAGGAGACGCGGTGGTGCTGCCATCGGGCAACGTCTCGCCGTCTTCGAGAGTTGTGCCAAGGTTGGCTGCGTCCGACTCGCGGAAATTCTGCACCTGGATTTCGGTGACGGACTGAACCGTGGGTTCGTTCGGGAGGCCGAGGGTGTAACGTGTGCCGAAATAACCGGGGTCCTCCGCAAGCAGAACTGATGCGGCTGGGTTATGAACTTCGATATCCGTCTGAGGTAGGCCATCCAGTGGCGCAGCCCCGTTGTTCGACAAGGCAATGCCGTCAGGGCCAAACGTGGGTGAATTGGTGACGTTGTCGACATCACTGCGATCATGTCGCCCGGGATACACCATGGCCCAAGATCCGGTCTGACGTTGGTAGAGATAACGATGATCGTCTTCGATCATGTTGCGTAAATCGACCTGGTCGACCGGAACCATATTGGCGAAGTTTGGGGCCGAAACAGTACCCGATTCCTGACCATGAAGCTCAAGTCCGGCCACGCCAAGCTCCGTAGCTTCCGTATCAGACTTTTGAATCTCACCATCAAACAAGTTGTCCGAATCGGTAGCGGGTAAACCGGTTTCGGCCAGCGGACGCATGAGATACATTTCCTCGTCGACAAACGCAGCGAGATCAGCACCGGAATCAAGGTCGGTATCGAGGAAGAACTCGCCGCCCCCGAACGTGCCAGGATTACCAATGGTGGCTTTCCAAGTCGTAGCCCCTGGTGCGATTGGAGTTGGATCGCTAGCAATAACGACATATCCGTTCGCCGGCACAACAACCGAGTCGAGTGAGATTTGAGCCGCAGGTGTCGCAGGCAACGTAAGTTCTGCAGCCGCACCAGTAGTTCGGTCACCCGCGACGAGATACCAATCATTGAGGGTAATGTCCGCTTCGTGAGGGTTGTACAACTCGATAGCGACGCTGTCGGTGCCGCCAACATCCCACACCACGACCTCGGTGATGTACGGCTGGCGCTCCACGCCGTAGACGATCGCCGAGACGTTGGTGCCGGCCCAATCGGTACCGCCACCGTAGATCTCGTCGCCATCGGGGTCCGTGGCCAGCGGGCCGAGGTCGATCCAGTAGGCGGTGATGTCGTCGTCGGCGTCACGCAGGTCCTTGGTATTGACTGCAGCGGTGAACGCACGGAGCAGCGCCATTTGGGCCGCGCTCAGGTTTGGTTCGGTCCCTCCCGCAGTCCTGGGATACCGAAGCGTGGAGCGGAACACGCTGTTCTCCGTACCGTTCACATCGTCGACCCCGCCAGCGTCAAGGGTCCCTTCGAAGCCCCCCGGCTGTGGGATCGGCACCTCGCCGGCAAGCCTGTTAGTCGGGTCGGCCATCAGGTGGTAGTACGCCCTGCCCAACTCGCGGACCGTCGAGGTGTTGGCCGAGGCGGCACTGGCAGCGATGGCCGCGTCACCGTCGGGCGTAAGGCCCGGGTTGGTCACCACCAGCGGTTCCTGGGTCCACCCCAACAGCAGGTGCGTCCGTGCCAGAGCCTGGGCCGAGGCAGAACCGTACAAACCGGGGTCGGTCGGATTGGCCGGTGTCCCGACCGTATCAAGCAACTCGATCGGCTGAACACCGAGGACGATGCCGTTCTCGGTCGTGATCAGGGAACGCAGGGAGCGAAAATACGCAAACTCACCATCATTTGCACCATGCAATACTCCGGGACCGACGAACCGGCTGTTCTCAGCGGAGGCGTCGGAGAATTTCCAGGTATACGCCTCCGGGGAATTACCCGCGAGAAGAAAGTCTGGATCATCGGTGAAGATCTTACCGGCTGCAAGCCAAGAGCCATGACCGTCGGCCGGGGCCACGTTGGGGTCGAAGAACGCACCGTCATTGATCGGAACAACGGCATTGATCGTGCCGCCGGTCCCGTCGGCCGTCTCGAGTTGGAAGATCCGATCGCCGTCATCTTCAACGACCATGAACGGGTAGACCTGGCCGAGAAACGGTTGGGCGACGACATTGAAGCCGCCATCGATCAGCGGACCACGGCCGCCGGACTGGTTGTACGCCGGCAAGCCGACGGTGATGCGCAGGTCATCCGCCACCGACGAATCGCCAAACCGCGGCTCGTAACCGCCACGGAAGTGCAGCGCGTTGCTCTCGATCTTGAGATACGGGGCAGCTGCCAAGACGTCAGGCTCTTCCCGGTCCGCAGCCCCGTCCCAGTCCGGCGACTCGAAGAACCGGCCACCGATGTCGGAGCGGGCCGCGAGGTTCCACTCCATCACGTCGCCAACACCGTTGTAGTAGAAATCGGTACGAACCTCCGGCTCACCGCCACTCGCCGAGAGGGCCACGGTGTTGTCTCCCGCGTCCCAGTCGTTGTTGAACACGTCCAACGGTCGCGCGAAAATCTGGGCCACCGTCGGGATGTCGTTGCCAGGATCGCTTTCGTTCACCAAGCCAAGCCGGGCGCGATCGAGTTGATGCAACTCCCGCAACCGTGCCAAGGTCGCATCTTCCGCGTCGTCGAAGGTCACGGCGTTGAGCCCGGAGAACTCGAAAAGCTCGATCAGCCCGACATCCGAACGGAAGAAGCCCCAACGCTGCGGTTCGGCCAACGTCGGCCCGAAGATGTTGCCGCCGAACTCGCCGTTGTCCTGATCGGTCAACGCCTCGAGTTCGACATTGCCATCGGTCGTGGCAAACCGCATCCCGTCACGACTCCTGGCCGTGTTCACGTTGACCTGAGCGTTCTTGTCGACGATGCGATAACCGACGACGTAAATCCGATCGCCACGCAGGTAACGGTCGATGTCGCCAACGGGGAACGAGTCATCGAGGACCACCAACGACATGCCGCAGTCGGCGATCCCGTCACCATCGGCATCACCGGCGAAAACGGGCTGTCCTTGCTGCAGAAAATCACCCGCATCCGTCAATTCACCAAGCGAATCCAAAGGACGCAAAGCCGGGAAGATCCGCTTCCGCTCGGGCAGCGCGGCCTCCCCGCCCTGGTACCACTCCAACTCTTGATCCCAAATCCCGACCATGCGGCCATCGTCGGAAAGACCGTACACGCCGTTATGCCAACGAAACCCCGCCGCATCGGTGAAAGGGTCTTTGATACTGCCGATGAAAAAGTCCTCGGCGAACGTCGTCGAAGCAATAGCTCCTAGCGGCGCGGAGACTTTCGGCCAAACGCCAACGAACTCTTCGCTACTCGTCGCATCCGTCTCCAAAACCAAACGCGGCAACAGCGAGGCCATGTATCCGTCGCCCAAACCATCCACATCCAACAACGGGTCGTTCGACAACCCCTCCAACACCGCCTCGACAGCTTGGTCGTAGACGTCGCGGATGTTGGGGTCGCGCTCGATGTTGCGGCCGCCGAGGTTGCCGATCTGCATGCGGTCGATCCGGGTCGCGCTCACAAACGCCGCCCCGATGATCGCCAACAGCACCAGGAACACGACGACGAACACGAGGATCACGCCGCGATCGCCGTGTGGAGTGGATCGGCGGCTGGGCGCGGGATTGGGCTGAGGATTCGACATGGGGGCGTGGGTGTCGATGGGCATGGTGGGATCGCTCCGTGGGTCGAGCCGGGGATCGGTCGTCGATCGGCCGGCTTCGGGGAACTGTCAACTATTCGCACTGTCCTGCCCCACCGGCCCCAATGCAAGCCCGCCCCAAACCGACACCGGCCGCCCCGAAACGGGTCGGCCGGTGGGCGGAAATCGCGTGATTTTAGGGCGGAACGCGGGAAAGTAAGCCGCGACGACGTTCAGTTCACCGGCTCAAAGTTCGCCGGCCCCCGAACCCGGAAAACATGCTCCTGAAACACCGTCCCCTCAAGCCGACCCTGCGGATCGGTCGCCCCGACGACAATCCGGATGAGGGAGGGACGGAGGCGAATGTTCACTTGCTGACCACCGACATTCGCAACAAAAGCTGGCTCGCTGTAGGTGCCAAACAACTGCGGGCTCCAAGAGACTTGGTACACGCCATCCCACCTTACATTATCATCTGGATCAATACGCTCGAAATCGCCGTACAAACCACTGCTGTAATCATCACCGTTGTATCCATAGCTTTCATCTGACTCAGGGCGTTCGCTGAAGTCGAGATTGTCGATCGGATGGAGCCGTTCAAACGGCCACGCCGTCTGAGCACCCGTGCCACTCGTTCCCTGCCACGGAATCCAATCGAACAACGGAAGGATGTCCTCGGAAATCTCGTCATTGCTGGGATCTCCGTTCTCGTCAGGCCGTTCTCGGGCGATGATTCCATCACCGTTACCGTCTCGTGGATACCCATACCAACGGATGCGGCGAACCTCCTCCGTATCATCATCTGCCTCTCCGCTTGCGTCGCTTCCGTTGAAATCCTCATTAGCGATGTAGAAGTCGAGCACGCCATCCGGGAGTGGTGAAATATATTCACCGTCGGAGTTTTGCGTCGCAAAATCTCCAGCAAACTCAACGATGAACTGCGACGCTCCGGGCATTAGGATGTGATGTCGCTGCGCCATCGAATCTGGATCGAAATACAACTCATCGCTTGCAGAGAAATCTGGCAAAAGTACGTTCCCCATAAACCGGAAAGCCTCGTTTGTTGTCGTGCTGCCAGATGTAAGCGGAAATGCCCCGAAAGCGACACGCCTATCCCACCAGTAAGGATTGGTAAGCCCAAGCCCAGCGACATAGTCGACACGCTCGCGAAAATCTTCGAGGTTTACCGATGCAAGATCAACGCGAGCTTCATCCATTGAGAAATCAAGACCGTCAATATTCTCAAGGCCTGATTCAACATCCGTTACACCATCACCATTTGTGTCAACACTGAAAACCACACGGCCGCTGCCCCCTGACGCGCTCAAAGGCCGCATTCCCGTCGTACTGTCGTCATTGGGTTCGGCCCAATTCCGATTTATGTAGGCGGTTCCAGGAGCCAAGCCTTCCAAAACACCGTCGCCATTAACATCATCTGTTGGATCAGCGAGCAAAATAGCCATACGGCCTAAAACCAAGTCGCTGGCAAACCGATTGTTGCCATTGACCCCTGCTCCGCCTTGAGTAAAGCGGCGACCCGGGTACCCGTAAGCTGATGTACGATTTAAATTGGCCCAGTCCCCGTTGAACATACGAAGGTGTCCATAATGCACGAATGCTTGATCAGCGTCGTATGGATCAACATAACTCTCTAGCCCGCTCTGTGATCGGAACTCGCCGCGCGTAAAAAACATCAATGTGTCCACTCGAGAGTTTCGAGCCTCGAGAATGGGACGTGGGATGATCTCTTCTCCCGACACCGCTCCGTCACCATTGAAGTCGTCATCGCGAACAATGTTGTCCCACGCCTCGTCACTAACGGACCCATCCGTCAGATCAGGAGCGTCGTCATCAAGCTCCGCAGCAATCGCATCAGGGAAAACCGCAACACGAGACATCACAATGCTGATGAACGGCGTCTCCGCCGTGTCGATGATTCCTGATGCACGGAGTTGTTCTTCGTTGCCGGGGGCGTCGGTGCCGGTGAAGTCTCGGGCGAGGACTTCGCGGACGGCTTTGTGGTTGCGAGTGATCTCGCTCAGGGCGGTGCCGGCGGCGACGGTGTCGCTGGTGACGGTGAACACCTGCACCACGGCAACGCCGAGCAACAACACCAACGCCGTCGCGATCAATGCCTCGATCAACGTGAACCCGCGTCGCAGAACGGATCGGCCTGTAAATCGTAACGTGTGCATGGCGAAAAGAGTGTTCGTGGAGTCCGGCCGATGGTGGGCAGCGAGTCAGAAACGCCGACCCATCACCGCAGCGGCATCCTGGCCTGAAAGAACCCGATCGGCATGGGCTGGCCTTCGAAGCCGGTTACCTCGGCGTCATTGTCAAAGTTGATGACCGCCTGTCGGCCGATGACCCAGACCAGCGGGTTTTCATCGCTCCCATCGGGAATCGCACCGCTGGGCGTGTCGATCACGGGCAAGCCGAAATCCGGATCAAGCTCGTACGTCCGCACATCTTCGTCCGAGCCATCGTCGGTGCGCCGGCCAAGGCGTAGCACGACACCTTCCAAGTCGTTGTACAGCTCCCGGTCGGTCTCGATGTTGTCGTTGGCGACAACCACATACGCCCCTTCGGCTATTGCCCCCATCTTCGTATTGCTGTTCCAGTCAATGTCGCCGGTGTAGTCGTCATTCGGATAGTCGCCGGAGTAGTAGCCATCGGTGGCTCCATCAATGTCCGTGTCGACGAAGGTGATCGACGCTGGAGTGAGTACGCCCTCATTGAGGGTTTCGCCGCGGAGTTCACTGATTTCGAAGAGGTGGGGCTGGTTCGCCGGGTGCCACACGTCGCGAGTGGTGAACGCTCCGCCGGATTGGTTCTTCAGTGCGATGACGGTTGCAGTGATGGTATTGGAGGGCACCACGCCAGGACCGGTGCCGTCTTGGGTAAGGGCGCGTTGGTACAAGACAATCCATGCAAAACGTGGGTCAGACGTAAGCAGCCGATTGCCGAAGGTCCGACGCATGGCCGAGTTGTTTGGTCCCATCGACGCGGCAAGCCGTGCCCCTCGCTCGTCTCCATCGGCTAAGGGAAACGTGACATAACCGTTAGTCGGATCGGCAAAGCTGTCGACGTAATCGTCGAGATCGGTACTGTCGACCAGCATGGTGCCGACGGCAACCTGTTCGCCAATATCATCCGCGCTAGCGATGTCAGACAAATCCTCCGTGACGGGGAACCCAATGGGGAAGTAGCCAATGAAGTTTCCGCCACCGCTGTTAACAGCCAGAACATCCTCATTGGCGGCGGCCTGAAGCGTGAAGAAGCCGTTTTCGGCGATGGCGCGGCCGGTGACGTTGTCGGCGGTTTCGGTGGTCTGGCGCATGCCGACCGGGAGCAGTGCGGCGACCATGATCAGGCCGATGCCGAGGATGACCGTGGCGAACATGACCTCGACGAACGTGAAGCCACGCGTGGCGAGGGCCGCGCTGCGGCTCGGGTTGGTTCGGGGCGAGTACTTCATCAGTTGACGCTCCCTGCGCCGTCGGTGTTGAACGGCGTGCCGGTAAAGCGGTTGATCATCAGCGGCGTGGCGTTGCGATCGAGCCATTGCTCCTCGATCAGTTCCGGACCGGCACCGCCTTCGCGGTAGTCCGTGACATCAAAGAAGCCGTCCGCGACATTGGGGATCGCACTCCGGCCGACGTACGGACCTTCGTCGGGTGTGATGATTTCTCGACCCGAGTCGAACCAGTCGGCGTCTGTGCGATTCTCGTCGGCGGTGAAGTCGGCGTTGTTATAAGCGACGATGCCGAAGCCGGTGGCAAAGGTCACGGACAGGGGGACATCATCGGTGCCGTCGGTAGGTGTGTCGTTGTCGAGTCCCAGCAGTACGCCGAGTGACGAGTTGACGTTGAGTTCGACCGTGGTGGAGAGCAGCTTGCCGTCGGCGTCGAACATGATGACACCAGTGCGGGCGTAGCGGTCGGAGATGGGCTGGCCGGAGGTGTTGGTGGCCGGCTGGATGATGACCTGCAAACCGACGCCGTTGGGCAGGACTTCGGTGCCGAGGGTGACGTTGCCGGTGGAGTCGCCGTTTTCCTGGTCGAAGAGCAGTTCGAGGCCGCCGGACGGGACGGTACCGATCAGGCCCCATGTCCCGTTGGAGGTCGCCGGCGGCTGCGGCGGTGCGTTGGCCGGGTCACTCGTGTGGTCGGCGATGCAGACGAACTTGCGGACCAACGGCCGGCCGGTCTGGTCGTCCTGTTGCAACGCGATGACCACGTCGGCGGTCTGGACCGGCTCGACCGACGTGTCGTCGGTGACGTAGCCGACGTTGTCACGCCAGCCCATGTATTGATCGAACGGGTCGGGATCGGTGAGGCTGGCCGCGGGGGTGCCGACGAGGGCCATGGTGGTGCGGCCTTCCTCGGGGTCGAGGTAAAACAGCACGCCGACCGGGGCGGCACGGTTGACCGCTTCGGCACGGGCCCGGCTGAGCATCGACGCGGCGACGTTGGCCCCGGCCTCGGCGCTGCGGGTGCCGCGCAGGGCACTGACCGCCGGGATCGCCAGCGTGGCCAGCACCAGGATCAGGCCCAGCACGACGGTGAGCTCGATGAGCGTGAAACCGCGGCGTGCGAAACCACGAGATTTTGTGCGACGTTGTATCACTTAATCCACCGGCTCGATTTTCACTTCGGTCGAATAGACGTTGTCGGCATCAGTTTGATATAGCCCGTCCGGTCCGGGCGAGACCCAAAAACCTTTGCCATTGGAAGAGATCACCGTGACGTTGCCTCCACTCTCAGTCAGGACATTGGTCAGCCCGCCAGCATCGCCAACGACCGACGTTACGCCAATACCGGAAGGGTCACCTGTGCCGGGGCAGTAGATGATTGGGAATCCCCAGGCATCGGAGACGAGCAACATGCGATCTTGGATCGACGGCGCCAATGTATCGCCCGATGGCCCCGGATCTTGAATCAATCCATCAATCGCTGTCGCATTGGATGTGTCGATCCCGATCGGAAATCGTTCTGAGTCATCCAATGCCGACAGAACATCGACGTTGGTGGGGACAGTTTGCAATGAAGCCATGATGGCCAGCGTGTCACGCATTGCTTCCGTCGCGAAGAAAGCCGATTCCCCTGCGGCGACGGCCGGATCAAGTTGGCCTGCGTTGACGGCGGAAAGGGTCTTTACCTGATTGGGAGGCGTACCGACTGTTGCACCGTCATAACGAAAGCCGACCGCTCCACCAATGCCGTAGAACGCACTCCCGATCGACCGCTCGGCCTCGTCGGTCATGGTGCGTAGCTTTTCGAGCGTCAGGTTTGTCGCGCGTTCCTGAGCCGCGCCGGACGCGCCTGACAAGCCGACGACCAGGGCGACGGTCAGCAGCGCGATGATGCCGATGACCACCAGCAGTTCGATGAGCGTAAAGCCGGCGGACCCGGGATGGTGCCGCCGACGGCGTGGCGGTCGTTGAGGGTGGCGCATGGCAGGCATGGTCGCCCGAACGGTTCGCAATGTCCACCGAACGGGGTGTTACAGGCCGTGTTCCCAGCCGCCCGGGGGCAGGGGCTGACCGTCGATCCGCACGACCGGTTCGGCCGTCACCGTGCCGATTCGGGCCACGCCGCAGCCGTCGGCGATCGCAGGGGCGGCGAGGAGCAGTTCGTAGTCCTCCCCATCGTTCAGAGCCGCTTCGAGGGTGGCGTTGCACGGGATTTGGTCCGATTCGAGGTCGGCACCAACGCCCGAAGCAGTGCAAAGCCTGGGTAGATCGCGGGTCAGGCCGTCGGAGAGGTCGATCATGGCGTGGATTTCGGACGTCCGCACCAGCCGACGGGCCTCGCGGATGCGGGGGCTGAAGGTCATGTGCCGGCCCGAAGCGAGCGAATCGCCCAACGGCCCGGTGACGAACAGCCCGTCGCCGGGCCTGGCACCGCGACGCGTGATGGGCGTGAACCCCGCCGGATCGGCCAGAATCGTCACCGAGAGCGCCAAAGGGCCGTTCCAACTACCCGTGTCCCCGCCGACGATCGGGCAGTCGAACACCGCCGCCGCGGCTTCGAGGCCGAGGTAAAGTTGTTTGGCGTTCTCCAGCCCGTAGCCGGTCGGCAAGGCGGCGGTGACGATCGCCGCGTGAGGCAGCGCCCCCATCGCCGCAACGTCGGAGAGGTTCCGGTTCATTGCCTTGCGGCCGACCAGGACCGGGTCAGTCCACTTCTCGAAATGCACGCCTTCGAGAACCTGATCGGAGCCGGCGAGAAGCATGCCCGAAGGCACCGCGATGCCGGCCAGGTCGTCCCCGGCCGGCATCGGCACGTGTCGACTCGCGCGTTGCCGATCGGCGAGCCAGCGATGAAAGTCACTCTCGCTCATCGTCCACCTGTGACTCTTCCGCCGGTGGGTCCGTGGGATCGGTCTTGGCGTTCAACCGTCTCAAGAGCGAGAGCTTGGGTCGGCCGGTGACGTCCCACAGCCCCGCCGCCTCGGCCCGGCCTTGCACGAGACGGATGTCGTCCGTCTTCGGCCCGATCCCCGTCACCGGATCATCCCAAAACCGCCCCCACAACACCGCGACGATCCGCTCATCCTCCCGGGCATGTCGCACCGCCGCCCGCCAACGCTTGACCGCTTCGTCCTCCGACATCCCCGCAAAGCCAGGCCCGGCCATAGGAAGGGTGACGATTTGGATGATCGGTCCTTCGAGATCTTCGGGGACGACATCGCCGCGGTGGATGAGGCCATCGAAACCGGGAGCTTCGGCGAAGATTGGCGTCGAAACGCCCACAGACTGCATCTCCACATGGATGGCGTCACGCACCAATGAGGCATGAATACGTCGTGCTGTAGCAAGGTCTTCTGGGTTCAGTTCGACGGAGGCACGAGCGAGTTGACGTACAGATGTCACGTCGTACTCCTTCATTAGAGCATCGCCGTCACCGGCATAACTCTCTGTGTGCAACGCTTCGAGAAGCATTCGTTTCACTGGCGAATCACCGCCGGCCATGACTTCTTGAGTCGGCACGAAGTACGGGACTCTCTCTTCGTCGATGAGGCATGCAACCGCGCCTTCCCCAAGGGCCATCGCAAGCGCGATCACGCGAGGATCGTCGTTTCTGACGAGTGAGATCATCGACGGAGTGTCTCCGCTCGTGAATGTCATGTCCGGACCAAGTCCGCTAAACCCAGCCTGAGCGAGTGTGACTTCGAGTTCGGTCGACCATCGACTCAATCCATCCGGGTAGCGCTGTAACAGATTTGACCAGTGGTGGGAAACATACCGCATCCCCAAATCGCCTACACGCTCATAGGGATTCACCGCTGTCGCGACAGGATTCAGCTCGCCCAGTCCGTCGAAGAGAAACTCGCGGCCATCAACAGGCGTGAACGGCAGAAAGCCTTCCGAGCCGACACCGACGTACAACCGTGGTTCGTCATCAAAGAGAAAAAGCTTCCGAGCAGCGTCCCACTTCCACGCTGCGGGTATCAGGTCAAACTCTTCACCGACCAACGGAGTGTCGTTGACGAAAGGGGCCACAAGCTCTACAGCTTCTTCAACCTTCCCCTCCCACGCCCCCGCCGTCGGCTGGCCGAACTCGTCGACCCACGGGGCACCTTCGTCCAGCTTCTTCTCGAGCTCCGCCACCGTTTCCGGATCGGCGGTGAAAAGCGACAGGTCGGCGACAAGAAACAAGGCGAGCAGTAGCATTCCCTGAAGATAACACCGACACCCAACGGGTTGAACCCGCGCGATTACGCCGGGATGCGGTCGGTCAGCTTGGCGATCTCGTCCTGCGGGGTGTCGAGAATGAGCTCGATACCGACGTGGCAGTTATCGGAGCTGATCTCCTCGCACCGGACGACACGGCCGAGCAGGTGGGCGATGCCGCCGTGGGTATCGCTGGAGATCTCCAGGAGCACGGTTTGATCCAACTCGAACGTCTGCCCGACGAGTAGCCCGAGACCCTTTCGGGACACGTCGCGCACCCACGCTCGCTCGGCATGTTCGGGCAGCGGAATCTGGGCCGGGTCGCAGGGGATGAGGCGGACCGTGTGCCGCATGCCGACGCGCGGCTGTCGGCGGCGCTGGGCTTGGTCGACGTCACTGCGGAGGCTGCGGACGATTTCGAGCAAATTTTCGGCCGATAGGTGCTTCACGGGGTCTCCACGCGGCGCATCGGACCGATCGACGGGCCGCTGAAGGCCGCTCGCGAGAATGCCGGCCCCGTTTGATCGCGGCGTTTGATCGCAACGTTTGATCCGTCATGGGCCGCCGAATATGGTCGCGGCTGCACCCGCACCTCGCCGCCAGCGGCAACCCCACCACCATGCCCGTCGCCAAGCCCGTCGCCCGAGCCAAGGCCTACCTCAAGGCCCGCCACCGCAACCTCAAGAAGGCCCTCGAAGCGCTCAAGCTCGACTGCCTGCTGGTGAACCACGCCCCTGATTGCCAATACCTGACCAACTTCACCGGCCACGACAGCGTGGTCGTTTTCCGTTCCAACGGTCTGATCCATCTCGTCACGGACTTTCGCTACGAGGAACAAGCCAACCAGGAAGCGGGCTGGCTCAAGCTGCTGGTCCGCGGCGACAAGAAGATGCCTCTCGCCCTCGCCGAGCTGATCGGCGAAGTCGAAGCCAAACGCATCGGCTTCGACGCCAACACCTACACCTACGGCCAAATCCAGACCATCCGCAAGCAGCTCGCCGAGATCGACCCCGACGCCGAGTTGGTGCCACTGGAAGACGTGATGCTCAACCAGCGAAAGGTGAAGGACGACCACGAGATCGGCCTGCTCCGCAAAAGCGTCGCGCTGGCCGAGGAGTCATTCGAGGCGATCCGCGATTCGATCGAGCCGGGCGTCACCGAGGCGTATCTCGCGGGCTTGCTCATCAGCGAGTTGCGCAGCCGCGGGGCGGACGGGACGAGCTTCGAGCCGATCGTCGCGACGGCCGAGAACAGCGCCCTGCCGCACTACGGCCCCAAGGATGTGCTGGTGAAACCCGACGAGCCGTTGCTCTTCGACTGGGGCTGCCGGCTGGGGGGCTATTGCTCGGACCTGACGCGGACCTTCGTCATCGGCCGGGTCGCCCCCGAGGTGAAGAAGATTCACAAGATCGTTCTCGAAGCCCAGGAGAAAGCCATCGCGTTCCTCCGGCCGGGCGTCTCGACGCAGGAAGCCGACGGCATCGCACGCAAGCACATCGAGAAAGCTGGCTACGGGCCGAAGTTCGGCCACAGCCTCGGCCACGGCATCGGTCTCGACATTCACGAACTCCCGTCGCTCCGCAAGACCGAGCCGGTCGATGAGCTTCGGCCCGGCATGGTTGTCACGGTCGAGCCGGGCATTTACCTGCCTGGCATCGGCGGTGTTCGCATCGAAGACGACGTACTGATCACCCACAGCGGCTGCGAAGTGCTCAGCACCCTGCCCCGCGGGTTCGAGGACTGCCACATCGGTTGAGTCCGTCCGCCGCAGTCACCGCACTTCACAGTCATTTGGAGTCACCGTTGAGCAAGAAGAAAGTCACCAAACGTCCGGCCCGCAAGCCGATCGGAAAAGCCGCGCCGAAGAAGTCGGCCGCGACAAAGCCCGCAGCGAAGTCCCTGGCCAAGCCCGGCTCGCCGATGGACCTGAACCTGCTCGAGCAACTCGGCAAGCTCATGTCCGACAACGACCTTTCCCTTCTCAACCTGCGCGACGGCGAGCAACGCATCTACCTTCGTCGCGGGCAGATCACGCAGACCGCGCCGGTCGCCGCACCGGCACCGACCGCGGCGCCCCCGGCTCCCGCGCCGGTTGCCCCCGCGGCTTCGACGCCTCCGCCTGCCCCCGCCGAAGCCGCTGACGACACCGCCGGACTCACGCCCATCAAGAGTCCCATGGTCGGCACCTTCTACGCCGCCCCCAACCCCGACGCCAAGGACTTCGTCACCGTTGGCTCCAAAGTCACCTCCGACACCGACGTCTGCATCATCGAAGCGATGAAGGTCTTCAACAACATCAAAGCCGAAACCACCGGCGAGATCGCCAAGATCCTCGTGAAGGCCGGCGACTCCGTCGAGTACGGGCAGACTCTGTTCCTGGTGAAGGCGTAAGCGCATGTTCAATCGCATTCTCATCGCCAACCGTGGGGAGATCGCGCTTCGGATCATCCGGGCCTGTCGCGAGATGGGCGTCTCGCCGGTGTGCGTCTACTCCGAGGCCGACGCCGAGGCGTCGTACCTGCAACTCGCCGACGAAGCGGTCTGCATCGGCAAAGGCCCGGCCGGCGATTCGTACCTGAACATCCCGCGCATCATCGCCGCCGCCGAAATCACCGGCGCAGAAGCCATCCACCCCGGCTACGGCTTCCTCGCGGAGAACGCCGCCTTCGCCGACATCTGTCGTGAGTGCAAGATCGAGTTCATCGGCCCCTCCGGCGAGGCGATGCGCAACCTCGGCGACAAGGTCAACTGCAAACGCATCGCCCGCAAGGCCAAGACCCCCACCGTCCCCGGCTCCGAGGGCGCGCTCGAAGACGAACAGGAAGCCATCGACGTCGCCAAGAAGATCGGCTACCCCGTCATCGTCAAGGCCAGCGCCGGCGGCGGCGGGCGCGGCATGCGCGTCGCCACCAACGAGCAATCCCTCCGCAACGCCGTCGGCCAAGCGATGCAGGAAGCAGAGGCCGCGTTCAAGAACCCCGCGGTCTACCTCGAGAAGTTCATCGAAAAGGGCAAGCACGTCGAGGTGCAGATCATCGCCGACCGCCACGGCAACGCGGTGCACCTCTACGAACGCGACTGCTCCATGCAGCGGCGCCATCAGAAGCTCATCGAGGAAGCCCCCTGCCCGGTGCTCGATCCGAAGACGCGCAACTCACTATGCGAGAGTGCCGTGCGGCTGGCGAAGGAAGCGGACTACAGCGGCGCGGGCACGGTCGAGTTCCTGCTCGACGACGACAAGAATTTTTACTTGCTCGAAGTCAACGCCCGCATCCAGGTCGAGCATCCGGTCACCGAGATGGTCACCGGCGTCGACCTGATCCAAACGATGATCCGCGTCGCCGCCGGCGAGGAGTTGCCGTTCAAGCAGAAGGACATCACGCTCACCGGGCACGCGATCGAGTGCCGCATCAACGCCGAAGACCCGAGCCGCAACTTCGCCCCCCAGCCCGGCACGCTCGAAACCTACATCGCCCCCGGCGGCCCCGGCGTCCGCCTCGACACCCACGCCCACGCCGGCTATCGCATCCCGCCCAACTACGACTCGATGATCGGCAAGCTCATCTGCCACCGCCCCACCCGTGCCGAAGCCATCGCCACCAGCAAGCGCGCCCTCAACGAGTTCCAGATCGGCCCAATTGCCACGACGATCCCCCTGCACCTGCGCCTCCTCGACGACAAGAACTTCCAAGCCGGCGACGTCGACACCAAGTACATCGAACGCGAAGTGCTGGTCTGAGCCGTGTTCGCATCACTGCGTACCTTTGCCCCCAAATAATACTGAGTCCTGCGGTTACGAAACACCTGTGTCGCCCATTAACTTGGCCGCTCACCGCTGATGCTGCTTTTCGACTTGATCGTTGCTGCTAGTGGCACAGTGACGACTTTGAATTTGTATCACCGTGTCGCAGACACTGTCGAGATACCAAGTCCATCTTTCATCATCAGCGAACCGGCCCAGATAGCGCTCAAGCTTTGGATGCTTGTGCCGCTCCATCATCAGCAACCCCTCGACAACAAGAGACCCAGCTGATTCTTCGACTAATCGCTCCGCAAGTTGATTGGGATTGTCCGAACGGGACTCCACGCGTTCTAGCATTCGCGTGGCATCGTCGCCCCAGTTCTGCTCTCCGCGGCCGATCACCGCGCGGATTGGCCGAAGCTCGTCGGTCCACCACGAATACAAAAAAGCAGTTCCGCCTGCGATAAACAACACCAGTGCGCTAAACAGGATGACTGTTGAACGACGTGGCATTACCGCACCTCGACCTCATCCCCAACTATCACCGGCGTATTGCCGGTTGCGATCGGGTTGTTGCCGGTGCAGCGCATCAGGATGCGGGGCGTGTCGTCGGCCCGATACCGGGCTTCGAAGACGACGAACACCACGCGCTCGGTCGGCTCATCCTCGTACCCGGCTCCACGGGTGTGAAGCACATGGGTGCCATCATCGAGTCGGCCGACAACGCGGTACGCGAAACCGTCCTCGCCGGTGATCCAGCCCGCGTCGTCCACACCGGCCGGGAAGCCAGGCGAAACACCGGCGGCAGTGAGGTCCACCGCGTGAACCACCGGGCCGACCTCCGTCGGAAACGCACTGAACAACTGCACCAACGCCGGCGAGATCGACGTGCCCTCGTAGGCGAAGCTGCCACGAATCGCCTCCATCTCCCGGGGTTCCGGTCGCCCCACCAACGCACAGCCACCGACCAACACACCGAGCCCGAGCATCATCGCTGCATTTCGCATGGTGCAACCGTAGCAAACTACCCAGCCCACCGCACGACACGCGGTTCCTGAGCTTTCCGTTCGCGTCGAGCCTGATCAATGCGTGCATGAGCATCACGCTCATAGGCGGCCGCATGAGGGAGTTCGGCCACGAGGATTTCTAACGAGGAAACAGAACATGCAAACCATCCTGACCCGCGGCAGCTTCGCTGCCGTCGTTGTCGCATTGTCGGCCGCCACCGCATCAGCGCATATCAGCGGCATCACCAGCACCGACAACAGCAGCGGCGTCTTCGACGTCGCGACTCACCAGACCAGCGTTGGCCCGGTCGGCGTCGCCGGCAATGCCGTGAGCTTCACGCATACCACGCAGTTGGTGAACACCGCAGCCTTCACCGGCGGCGTCGTGCAAACCAGCGTCGGCAACTCCAGCTTCCAACTCGCCTTCACCGTCGAAGATCCGGGCAATGTCGGCTTCGAGATTTCGCTCGACCAACTGCTTCGCGGATACTCGGGCGTCGACGTCCAGGTCGGCCAGGGCAACGCGACCGGTGTGAGCTATTTCGTCCAGTTTGATGACTCCACCGACGCACCGGACACGTTCAGCAACTTTGTCCCTGCGTTCATCGGCACCAGTGGCGTTGGGCTGACCGTTCCCGACGGATCGGAGCCGGACTCGGCACGCGACTTCTTCGAAGCCATCGATTCGGATGTTCTTGGATCTTACGTCGGCACCACCGACTTCGTGCTCGACTTCACGACGGGCTTCAGCCCGACCACGAATGTCTTCTTCCAGAACGGCGGCGTCGGCTCCGGCGAGATCAACTACGGGCTCGGCACGAGTCAGATCGGCGACGACTTCACCGCCGATGAGCTGGGTCACTTCCTGACCGTGACGGCGACGTTCGTTCCCGAACCGGCCAGCCTCGGCCTGCTCGGCGTGCTGGGCTTGGGCCTGCTCCGGCGTCGGTAACCGACAACACGAACTCAACCAATCGCCCGCGCATCAACCGATGCGCGGGCGTTTTGCATGGCCGCATGGTGATTTGCAAAATATCGCCAAACGTTATCCTGCGACCTGTGTCGATTCGTTGACCGGTCGGTCGACCGGTCGGGGTTCCGCCGGCAACTTCATCATCGCGCACTCGCGCTCGCCACAACGAACGAAAGGGTTCTCGTGACTCGTCCCATGAACGCACCGAAACACCGCCTGGCGTTGGCGGCTTCCGCCACCGTCATCGCCGCCGGACTGGTCGGCTTCACCACGCTCGCTCAGATCACCGGCACGCCCGGCGACGACCGCATCGACGCCAACTTCGAGGTCGACGGCCAGCCGCGTGGCACCACCGACGGTGACGACCAGGTCGACGGCCTCGCCGGTGACGATCGGATCTACGGGCTCGCCGGCAACGACCAACTCGTCGGCGGTGAGGGTCGCGACTCGGTCTACGGCAACGAGGGCGACGACGCCCTGGTCGGCGGCATGGACGAGGACTTCCTCGACGGCGGCCCGGGCAACGACGGCATCGACGCGGGCGACTTCGACGACGAGGTCAAGGGCGGCGGCGGCTCCGACACCATCGCCGGCGGGCCGGGCAACGACGACATCAACGGCGGCCCCGGCAACTCCGCCAACCCCGACGGACCCGACTCCATCAACGGCAACGACGGCGACGACACCATCCTCGGCGGCAACGGCAACGACACCCTCCTCGGTAACGAAGGTGCCGACGACCTGCGCGGCAATGCCGACGACGACAGCGTCAACGGCGGCGGTGGCAACGACGTGCTCTACGGCGATCTCGGCAACGACGTCCTCCAAGGCGAGGCCGGCAACGACACGCTCTACGGCGGCCAGAACAACGACACGCTCTTCGGCGGCGCGGGCGACGACCTGCTCATCACCGAGCCGGGGCAGTACGAGTTTTCATTCGACTACTTCGACGGCAACGAAGGCGCTGACGTCCTCTTCGGCGGCGGCGGTACGCAGGTGCTCATCGGCCGCGACGACAACGACACACTCATCGCCGGGCCAGGCGATGACTACTTCGTGCTCATCGGCGCGACCGAGGTCGGCAACCACACGCTCATCGACGCCTACGAAGACGACGACCCGTCCAAGCCCGTCATCGACGGCGGCACCGATGCGCTCTTCTTCGCCAGGGACATCAACCCCGACCAAATCACGCAGACCGACACGCAGCCGGTGTTCTACGAGCTGAACATGGGGCTGATGACCGACCAGCCGATCACGCTGGACATGAACTCGCTGCCGGCAACGGCGTTTGTCGAGGTGGTCATCACCGGAAGCGCCGCCGATACCGTCACCGGCACCGATCTGACCGGCCACCAGAGCTACCGCCGACGCTTCCTCGAAGGCGGGCAGAGCTTCTTCTCACCCGACGAACTGTTCTTCACCGGCCCTGGCAACGACACCATCGTCACCGGCGCGGGCGACGACCTGGTCAGCGCCGACGCCGGCGACGACGACATCACGCTCGGCACCGGGCAGTGCAACCTCATCCTCGGCCCCGGCCGCGACACCGTCCGCCAACCCGTCGAGGGCATCATCGGCTTCTCCGACCTCGGCGGCGGCGACGGCATCCAACGCCGACGCATCCTCGACCTCCGCAACGAAGATGTCCTGCTGCTCGAAGGCAACGTCACCGTCGACCAGATCAGCGTCGAGGACCAACGCCGCTACGGCCAGACGCGCTACGCCCAGCTCATGCTCGACGGCGAGCCGATCTTCGAGTTCTGGGCCGTGCGTGCCGGCGACATCGAGCTCACCGACAACAACGGCAACGGCGTAATGGTCAAGGTCAAGCCCGGCCCCGACGTCGCCGGCCCGCCGCAGCCGATCGACGACCCGCCGGCCCAACAACCCGGCAAGCGCTAATCGGCTTGCTTTCAAACCATTCACCCACCGCCCGGTCGGACCGTCCGACCGGACGGTCGTCCTATCGTTCTTGCAATGCCAAAAGCGATTGTGATCGGTGGCGGATTTGGTGGGATAGCGTCCGCGCTGCGCATGCGGGCCAAGGGCTACGACGTCACGCTCATCGACAAGCAGGACAAGCTCGGCGGACGCGGCTACCAGTACCACCACGAAACCGAGCACGGCACCTTCGTCCACGACGCCGGCCCGACCGTCATCACCGCGAAGTTCCTCTTCGACGAACTCTTTGAGCTCTTCGGCAAACGCCGGGAGGACTACGTCGAGTTCCGCGACATCTACCCGTGGTACCGCATCCAGTTCGCCAACGGCGAGCAGTTCAACTACGGCGGCACGATGGAGCAGTTCGAGGGCGAGATCCGCAAGTTCGGCGGCGATCGCGACGTCGAGGGCTTTCGCAAGTACCTCGCCCACTCCAAACGTATCTTCGACAAGGGCTTTACCGACCTCGGCGATCAGCCGTTCGACAAGTTCACGACGATGCTCAAGTGCGCCCCCGACCTCGCCAAGCTCGGCGCGTGGCGGACGGTCTGGCAGATGAGCAGCAAGTACATCAAGAACGAGAACCTGCGCCGCGTGTTCAGCTTCCAACCGCTGCTCGTCGGCGGCAACCCGTTCAACACGACGAGCATCTACTCGCTCATCTTCTACCTCGAACGCGAATGGGGCGTCCAGTTCGCGATGGGCGGCACCGGCGCGATCGTCCGCGGGTTGCAGAAGCTGATGGAGGAGGAAGGGATTGAGCTGCGGTTGGGGGAGGAGGTGGCGTCGATCGACATACACGACTGGCCGGATCGACCCAAGCAAGAGAAGTTTGGCCTCCGGCAATGGGCGAAGTCAGTGCGACTTCGGAGTGGTGAACAAATCGCTCCCGGGAATCCTGGTATTGACCCACGGGACGTCGATTGGGAGCCAGTGGTCATCGTCAACGGCGACCCGCCGGCGATCTACCGCAACCTCATCGCCCCCGAGCATCGGCCGTCGTTCAAGGATGCCAAGCTCGACAAGATGAAGTACAGCATGGGCCTGTTCGTGCTCTACTTCGGCACCACCAGGAAGTACGACGACGTCGCCCACCACACCATCGTCCTCGGCGAAACGTACAAGGAGCTGCTCGACAAACTCTTCGACATGAAGCAGGTCGAGCGCGAGGACCTGAGCGTTTACCTGCACCGCCCCACCGCGACCGACCCGAGCATGGCCCCCGAGGGCATGGAGAGCTTTTACGTGCTCGTCCCCGTCCCCAACCTCCAACCCGGCGGCAAGGCCGACCCGGCCGACATCCCCACGCACCCCGACGGCACCGTCGACTGGGCCAAGTTCGGCGACGCCTTCCGCGACGACGTCGTCCGCTACCTCGAACGCACGATCCTGCCCGGCCTGAGCGAGTGCATCACCGGTGACTTCTACGTCACCCCCGACCACTTCCGCGACAACCTCAACACCCACTTCGGCAGCGGCTTCTCGATCCAGCCGATCTTCAAACAGTCGGCCTGGTTCCGCTTCCACAACAAGTCCGAGGACATCGACGGCCTGTACTTCGTCGGTGCCGGCACCCACCCCGGCGCGGGCATGCCGGGCGTCCTCTGCAGCGCGAAAGTCGTCGACAACCTCATCCCCGCGGTCGAGCCGGCAAACGCCGGGGTATGAGGGCGCAACCTAAACGTCGCTGCGCCAACATGTTGTAAGCCGCCGTCACGTCCGAGTTTTGACGAAGCACGTCCCATAGCGGCTCTCGATCGCTTGGCTTCGCATTTACCAGTGTTGACCGACGGGTCGCGGCAGGTTTTCGCGGGCCGGCACGGTTTTGGAACTTGATCGAAAGGCTCATTCGGGCCGTCGATGAGACTTCTGCGGCATATCGCCGCGATGTTCTTCCAAGACCCATCATGAAGATGCCCGCCCAACGGTTGAGTGCCCCCGGTACCGTTTCCCCACAACTCGTGCTCGAGAAACTTGAGCGGCGCGTTTACCTCTCCGGTGACGCCGCCGATGTGGTGCGGACCAGTTCGACGGATGTGCCGACCGAGGTCGTCTCGGCGACACCGGAGGTCCAACCCGTCCGGCGCGTGGTGGCGATCGATGCCGCCCTGGCGGCCGAGGAGCTGAGCGTTCTCGACGACCCGGCCACCCGCGTTGTTCTGCTCACCGGCGACGATCCACTCGGCCAAATCGGTGCGGCTTTGCATGGCTTGCGTGGCGTCTCGGCGGTTCACGTCATCACTCATGGCCGCAGCGGCGCGCTGGCCCTTGACGGCCGGCTGGTCGACGAGGTCACCCTCGAATCCGCGGCCGACGAACTCAACGCCTGGTCCGACGCCTTGGCCGATGATGCGTCGATCCTCCTGTACGGCTGTGACGTCGGGGCCGGCGAAACCGGCTCGGCGTTCCTCAAGGCCCTGGCCCGGCGAACCGACGCAACGGTCGCCGCCTCCGACGACCCGACAGGCCATGCGAACGACTGGCACCTCGAACAAATCGTCGGCGACACCGCCGAAGTCGAAGCCGTCGAAGGCATCGAAACGCTGGTCGATCTCTCCCGCTTCAGCGGACTGTTGGCCGCGCCGACCGTATCGGCCGTGGACAGCGTGGGGCACTTGGTCGGCACCGGGCCGCAGGTGCTCGACAATGCCCTGACCGTCAGCGGCGCCGGCACCTTCAACCGCATCGACGTCCAGGTCACCGCCGGCTATCGCAACGGCGAGGACATTCTCTCGGCCACCAACACCGGCGTCGGCACCGGGCTGTTCGACGCCACGACCGGCACGCTTTCGATCACGGGCCTCGCCAACAACGCGTCGACCCTCCAGTCCATCCTGCGCTCCGTCCGTTACGAAAACGCCCAGTCCCCTTACGCGACACTCGGCGCCCGCACCCTCACGATCCGCATCGACAACGTCGCGGTGGAGACGGTCACCGTCACGCAAGACCTGCCGCTGGATGCGTCGATCCGGCAACGGCTCAACGAAGCCGCGACGCTGATCCAGGACATCGGCACCCGCATCAGCGGATTCAGCGCGCCCGGGCAGTCGGAGACTGCGATCGTCCCGCTCATCAACGAGACCATCGGTACGTTGCTCTACCCCACCAACTCCGACGGCTCGACCAACTACACGAGCTCGATCCAGCCCACGCAGATCGGCGACTACCTCCAAGTCAAGAGCGCCGTCAGCAGCTACCTCACGGCCAACCCGACGCTCACCGACGTCACCGGGCTCGTCACGGCGTTGCAAACGCAACTCACCACCCTGACCGCCGGCACCACCGCCGACATCGAAGTCACCGGCAACTTCGTCAAACCCTCCGCGTCCAACGCGCGACGCATCGACCTTGTTCTCAAGGCACAAAACGTCAAGGGATTCACGAAAAGCCTTGATTTACCCGAACTTCAGCGCGATCTCGGGCTGACCATAAACACCGCACCGTCGGTGACGGTCGGCGGCGGCGCGGACATCGAAGTCCGCGTGTCGCTCGAACTCGATGCTCATACCTGGGGCTCGACGCTGCCGACCAACAAAGTCGGCGTCAACTTTGCCAAGCTCGCGGCTCAAGCCGGAGTGAGCACGAATGACTTCGACGCACCGATGCAGCTCGGTGTCATCGGCGGCACGATCACCGACGGCTCGATCGCCTCGGTCGGTCAGTATCCCGTCAGCTTCAGCGGCGGTGCAAGCAAAACGCTGGACAATTGGAACGCGACCGCCGCAACTGGCTTCGGCACCCTTACCGGCACGGTCACCGCCGACCTGCCGATCAGCGCGAGCATCGGTGGCGTTGCGGCCACCTCCACCGGAACGAAGTTGACGATCTCGTCGACCGACCCCTTCGGCGACGACCCGCTTGTCTACTCGACCAGCCAGTTCGGTTCGTTGCAGTACTTCGCCGCCCTCACCGTCGATGACCTCATCCGCGGCATTCAGGACGTTGGCCAACTGTACCACGCGCTCGACGCTTCCAACACCGACCTGCTCGGCCTACCGGTGCCGTTGACCGACGCGACCAGCTTCGGCGACGCGCTGAAGTTCGGCGAGCTGTTCGATGACGCGATCGGCTCGAAGATCGACGTCGTCGAGCCGATCATGAGCCTGGCCCGGACCGACGAGCTCACCGACTACCGCCTCCCACTCAGCGACGATTCGACACCCAAGCCGGCCGAGTGGTCGGACTTGCGTGGCGCGTTCAGCTTCGGCGTGGTGACCAGCATCGACGGAACCGCAACGACCGTGAACGTCGCCGCCGACGGGACCCGGACCAACTTCACCGACCTGCTCACGGACATCAACGCGGCACTGACTTCCGCGGGCGTTCCGCTGGTCGCTTCGGGCACGGACGCACTGACGTTCAAGGGCACGAGCAACGCGGTGAAGTGGTTCGCGCTAGTGCCGGCCGCGCCGCCGGCCGAGCGCGCCGCACCGCTGCCCCAAACGACCGCCCTCTCGACGTTGGCAAACGACACGCCTCGGTACATCAGCGTCACCGGCACCACGTCGGGCAGCGTCGTCGGGACCAACTTCTACAAGCTCGACACGCCGATCGCTGCGGCCGCGGTGCATGCGGGTCTGGTCGCCAACGGCGAAACCGCCGTGGTCAAGGTCACGCGCAAGAACGGCCACGCCGGCTTCGGCGGCTCCAACCGCAACGGCATCAACTCTGCCGGCCACGGCAGCGCCGACGGCTACCTGCTTGAATCGGCCGCCCCCGACTTGGTCCGACTCGGCGTGCTACCGGTCGGCGAGTCGATCGGCGTGCTCGACACCTTCGCCTCCAACCGGATCAAGGGCACGTTGCCGATGGCGACGAACCTGCCCAGCGACATCTCGTTCAAGATCAACGACGGCAGCAACGACTTCGCCGTCACCGTCGCTGACAACAACCGCGGTTCGGTGACCGACACGATCGCCGACGTCAACGCCGCCCTCGTCGCGGCCGGCATTCCGGCAACCACGCTCGTGGCCGAGTTCGAGGACGACCGGCTCGTACTGCGGTTGCCGACCGGGTCGCCGTGGAGCAGCTTCTCGGTCGAGCCGACCAGCGACGTCAACGCGCATCAACCCGTGAGCCTGGGCCTGATGGTCGGCGGCATCGCGGACCGGCCACGCCCCGTCGCGTTGCAGACGATCGACGATTTCACCACGCCCGGGATGTTCGATGGGCTGAGTGTCACACCGATCTACGACAAGGCGGCCGGCACCGTGACGTTCGAGTTGGCGGCTGCCGACACGCCGACCGCCGCGCTGCCGGTCGGCGTCGATTTCGCCACGCTGCCGCTGACGAACATCCGTAGTAACAGCCCGGTCACCGTCAGTCCGACGATCGGCCGCTCGCTCGACTTCGGCGTTGCCTTCCGCATCACGCCGGCCGAGCCGATCGTCATCGCTTCGGCCCCGGTGACGAGCAATGTCCTCACCGCCGACGCCACGTTCGATCTCGACTTTGCCCTGCAACAGAGGAACACCGTCACGATCCCGCACGGCTGGACCACCGGTAACGATCACGTGCAGGCATTGATCGGCGATGCGAACCAGGCGCTGCAACAAGCCGGCCTCGACGGCAAACTCATCGCCCGCCACGGCATCAACGACGGCCAGTTCGAGCTCGTCACCGCCTACCGCACGAACGGCAACAGCGCGATCACCCTTACCCACACCGCCGGCGTCCTCGCGTCGGACCTTTCGTTCACATTCACGCACGACGGCACCACGCACACCGTTACCGTCGCAGCGGCCGACACCGCGACCAACACCTCGCTCGGTCAACTCGTCCGCCAGATCAACGCCGCGCTCGCCGACGTCGGTGACCCGACACTGGTGCAGGACGTGTTCTTCACGACGTTCTCCACCTCGACCGGCGCACAGACCAACGAGATTTATGTCTACGCGGTCAACCCGCCGGACGTCGGCTGGCCGACGCAGCTCCGGCTGATCAACAGCACGACCAATCCCGCCGCGACCGTGTTCGGGTTCAACGACGGCGCAGGCGCGGCCGAGTCGACCCTGACCGCGCGGACCGGCATCGCCGCACCGACGGTCAAGGCGCACACCAACGGCCGACCGTTCGCGGACGGAACGCTACAACTGTCCGACGCGAGCTTCGCCGGTGCGGCGGACTACGGGCTCAATACGCTGCGATTCACCGGCACCGACGCCGACCTCGACGCGCGGGTCACGCTCGCCCTGCCGACACCGACGTCGCTGACCGGCTTCTCGCCGACACTCGTCTCCGACTTCACACGCACCGTCACCGGCTCCGACGGCACCGGCAAGGGCACCGCCGCCCTCGCCCTCACCGGCATCACCCGCAACGACCTCGCCGCGGGCGACGACGACATCGCCGACGGTGCGACCGTCACGGTGAGCATCGCCGACATCGCGGATCGCACCGTGACGAAATCGGTCGCCGAAGGCGCACCGATCGCCATCCCCGGACAGTCCGCCGGCAAGTTCAAGACCGCCACCGGTGCGCACACACTCTACTTCATCCACGACGACATCCGCTACGGCGCGACCGTCAACAAAGCCGACACGCAGAGCAACACGACGTTCGCCCAGCTCGCGACGCAGTACAACGCCGCGCTGACCTCCGCGACACGCTTCAACGCCGACGACACGACCACCGTCATCGACGCGTCGTCGCTCTTCACGCTCACCAAGGACCCGGACACGACGCTGGTGCAGCTGGGCGTCTATCAACCGGTGGCGAATCCGAACTACGCCTCGGTCGCGTTCGGCCCGAACAACGCGGCGTTCGGGGAGGCCGGCTTGCAAGGCGCGTTCGGGCTCGGCGTCATCGAACAAGCACTCACGGACGTGCTGCCCGTGCTCGACACCGTGCAAGACGAGCTCACGCTCTTCAACGGGTTCGACGTTCCGCTGGTGGACCGGCCCGTGCGTGACCTGATCGACGTCAAGGGCGACCTGCTCACCGGCATCGCGCGGCTCGGGTCGGCCACCGCCAGCAACATCGCCGACCTCGCACCCGCCATCGCCGCCGCCCTCGACATTCCGAGCTCGACCGTTGCGCTCGGCTTCGACTCGGCCAACAACAGCTACCGGCTCGACCTGACCTACACCACCGCCGCGGCGTCGGCCCGGTCGCTCTCGATGACGCTGGCCGACTTCTACCGCTTCACCGGCCAGGACGTGCCCGACGCCCTCTCGGTCTTCAACGACATGTCGCAAAGCAGCCCGCTCGAGACCAGGCTTGTCGCCACAACCCAACTCTCGCTCGGCATCGATCTGACCGACCCGAACGCACCGCGGACGTTCCTGTACGGCCACGACGGCACCAACGGGACACGGGTGAATGTCGGAATCGAAGCCGTGGTTGACGATGTCAACTTCACCGCCGCCGCCGGTGCGCTGGGGATTTTTGTCCGCAACGGTCGAGTGCATCTGGCCGGCCCCGCCGTGACCAACGACGACGCGCCCGTCTACACCCACGACAGCGGCACCGAGCAGCTCGACCTGCAAACCACCGGCAACACCGCGACCCTCACCGCCGATCTCGCCGTTGGTCGGCACTACCTCACGCCTACCGGCAGCGAGACCGCCCCGACGGCCGAACAGTTCAGCGCCGACTTCGCCGGCTCGGTCGAGGCGCACCTGCCGCTGTTCACGCCGACCGAGTTCATCGACCCGTTCACCGACACCGACGTCGACGTCCAGATCCAAGGCAGCGGTGAACAGACCGTTGAGCTTGCCGGCAACGTCTTCACGATCGTCGTTCCCGATCTCGGCGACTTCGCGGATGCCAGCGAACTGCTCGAAAGCTACCGCAGCCAGATCTCCGCCGTCTACGCCGCGGCCGACGATGACCCGCTTACGCCCGCACAGCAGGCCCAAGTGGACGCACTCCAGGCCAGCATCGACGGCCTTGCGACCGGCGAGGCGGTGAGCATCTACGCCCCGGACCTCGACGCAGCCACCAGCGGCGAGAACACGCCGACCCTGCTCGACGCGCTGCGTGATCCGGCTTTGCTGCTCGACGGAATCGACGTCATCCTCGGCACTGTCGAATCGGGCCTGCGTGGACTCGACTCGCTCAACATTCCGGTCATCGGCCCGGTCCTGGGCGACGCCGTCGATGGGGTGTTCGACTGGCGCAGCGGCTGGCTCGAGGACCTGCGTTACGACCTGCGTGGCCAGGGCGATGCGTTCTTCCAGTCACTCAAGGAATCGGTCTACGACTTCCTCGGCCCGGCGGGGATCGACCTGCTGCTCAAGGACAATGGCATCTCTTCGGTCGAGGGGCTGGTCGGTGCCGACAGCGTCGATGACGTGGTGCTCGACTTCTTCGACGCCGACGGCAAAAAGCTCACCGGGCGCGGCGGCTACGGGGCCGACTCGTTCGAGTTCAAGGTGCGGCTCGGCCAGACGCTGCTCGATACCGGGCTGGATCTGTCCTTCGACTTCGACAGTCTCGCACCGGCGTTCCAACTCGGCATCGACGGCGGACTCTCGTTCAAGCTCGGCTGGGACCTAACGGTCGGCTTCGGCTACTCGCTGACCGACGGGTTCTATGTCGTGACCAACTCCGACGACGCCTACAACGAGTTGCAGCTTCAGTTCGAGGCCGGGCTCACCGGGCGGCAGACGGGCTTCACCGTCGCCAGCCGTGCGTCGTCAATCACCGGCTACTCCATCCGCGACGCGGCGGGCTTGTGGGTCCACGGCCCCGCCGATGGCAACGGCAACACGTCCATCCTCGACGTCATGCCCGTCCTCTCCGACGGCACCGACTGGTCCGCAACCGGCACGCCGACGCTCCCGCAGGACTGCGTGCATGACGGCAGCGCCGAGCCGGGCAGCGACGAGATGCCGTTCTGGGTCGTCGCCGTCGACAACGGCAGCGGCACCGCGGTCCCGGCACAACTCGACTTCCTCGGCAGGTATGTGCCGCAGACGGGAAGCCGCGATACGACGCAGATGGTGCGGTTCGACCAAACCGCGCCGTTCGCGGCGTTCGGAAGTCTTTTCTTCTTCAACCTCGCGGCGACCGACACCGTTCGCGTCGGCCTCGACCCGCTGGGCAACGGCGACTACTTCTACGACCCGAGCCAAGCCAGCACCACCACGCCCTTCGGCCGCAACGACGGGGACTACGGCGTCAATCGCAACAACGACCTCCCGACCCGTGTGGCCGGGCGCATCGGTGTCAACGTCGTCGACCCCTCCACGGCCAGCGGCGATTACCTCGCACGCCCCGGTGCTTCGCCGACCGGCTTCGTACTCATGGACGGCTCCGATCCCGTCAGCGGCGGCGAGCCTGTCCTCGACGACGATGGGAACTTCACCCCCGTCATCTACGAGTCCGGCACCTGGTACATCGCCGAGGAAGACGAAGGCACCTGGGTCAGCAGCGGCGACGAGATCACCGCCGACGCGACGCCCAACCGCATCACGTTCGAAGAGATCAGTGAGGCGGGCCTGGACCTGTTCGAGCTCGACGTCTCGGCCGAGGCGGTAGTCAACCTCGACGTCGAGTTCTTCGTCAGTGAGAACGCCGCCATCCCTCGCCTGACCGGCACGCTCAACGTCGACTGGCGTAGCGACTCGGTGAAGGTCAACCCCGACGGCAGCGAGAAGCGCGACTTCGTGCCCGAGATCGGGATCAACGACATCCGGCTGGACCTGGGCTCGTTCCTCAACAAGTTCATCAAGCCGATCGCGGTCGAGGCGGACAAGGCGTTCAAGCCGGTCGATCCGCTGATCGACGTGGTCAACTCGAAGATCCCCGTGCTCAGCGACATCGCCGGCCGCAACGTGCGACTGACCGATCTGCTCACACAGTTCGGCGGGCCCAAGGGCAAAGCCGTCGCGGCGGTCATCGACACGATCACGCTCGTGCGCGACCTCTCGGCCGTCATGGCAGCCGTGCCGGACAACGCCAACGTCTACCTGCCGATCGGCAACTTCTGGCTGGCCAAGGTGCCCGGCGGGAAGATGCAGATCTACTACGACAACTCCGAGGTTCGTGCCCCGTCGATCACCCAGCGTAACCAGTCGCTGCTGCAAGACCCCGGCGCCGGCGCGGACGCGGCGACGAACGCCCTCGGCAAGCTCGATGAAGCCGACCGCAAGGAACGCAGCAACAACAACAGCAAGTTCGGCTCCGCGACCGACCCCGGCGGCTTCGACATCCCGATCCTCAAGGACCCGACCACGATCTTCCGCCTACTCATGGGCGAGGACGTGCCGCTGGTCACTTTCTCCCTGCCGTCGGTGGATTTCGTGTTCGACAAGCGGATCACGCTGGCCCGCATCCTCGTGCTGGAGATCGGCCTGCGGATCAACGTCGAACTCGAAGCGCAGCTCCACATGGGCTACGACACCAAGGGTTTGCGTCTGTTCGCCGACTCGCGCGATCCGGGCGATCTGCTCGAAGGGTTCTACATCTCCGACCGCGAGAACGCCGACGGCACCGGTGCCGACGTGGACGAATTCAGCTTCAGCGCGAGCCTGGGTCTTTACGGCGGAGTCGATGCATACCTCGCCCGCGCCGGCATCGAGGGCGGCTTCAACTTCAACGCCCGCATCAACCTCAACGACCCTGACAACGACGGAAAACTCCGCGTCCTCGAAGCGATCGAACTGGTGGAGTACACCGGCAACCCGCTGGACCTGGCCGACCTGCATTTCTCCGGCGAGGTTTACGCCCGGTATTACTACTGGGTCGGCCTACGCATCTGGACGCCGTGGAAGAGCTACACCATCACGCTCCACCGCGGCGGCAAGACCTTCGCCCGGGCCACGGTCTTCAGCTTCACCCGCGGAGGTAACGACGGCCCGCCGGTCTTCGCCTCGAAGATCACCGCCGTCGACGACGCCGGCAACGAAACGCCGAACACGCTGCTGCTGCACATGGGCGGCGCCGCCGAGAAGCGTGTCAGCAATCAGGACCCGCTCAAGCTCCGCGACGGCAACGAACACTTCACCGTCTGGAACGACGCCGGCAATCCGTCCACCGTCAACGTCCGCTACAACACCTTCAGCGGCACCGAGACGCAAACGTTCACGGGTGTCGCACGGGTCGTCGCGTCCGGCGACGAGGGCAACGACACGATCGACGCCTCCGGACTGAGCGGCATCTCCGTCGACTTCGACGGCGGTGCCGGCAACGACACCATCTCACTCAACACCGCCCCCACGGCCACCCTCACCGGCGGCAGCGGCAACGACGACCTGCGCGTCAACGGCTCGGCCGCTGCAACACTCGACGGCGGTGGCGGCAACGACACCCTCCGCGGCGGCACCGGCACCAACGACTTCCGACCCGGCGGTGGCAATGACACCGTCCACGGCGGCGCGGCCGGCTCGTTCAACACTGTCCGCTTCGCCCGAACCTTCGGCGTCGATCAACTCCTGCTCAACGGCAACGCGACGAGCAACCTGATCTCGTTCGTCGAATCGACCCTCCCCGTCACGGCCAACCTCTCGGGCAACAACAGCACCGTCTCGGCCGGCGACAACAACAAGGCCACCTTCGATCTGCTCGCAGTGACCGAGATCCACGGCAGTCGCGGCCGCGACGTGTTCAACGTCACCAACCCAACCACCCGCAGCCGCACCGACAACGAGGGCTTGGTTCTACGCGGCGGGCTCGGCAACGACGAGTACAACCTCGTCGCCGATGATGTCACCAACGTCAACGCCGAGGGCATTCGCATCGACGATGCGATCCTCCCGACCACTCCCGCAACCGTCGGCACCATCGACGTCGACGGCACTTGCGGACATCTCAAGAAAATCGAAGTCGCCACCGGCGGCACCGGCTATGTGGTCGCGCCAGAAGTGCGCATCACCGACGCCACCGGCCGCGGCGCGAAAGCCGTCGCTTCCATCGACGATAACGGCGTCGTCACCGGGATTCATGTGATCGACCCCGGCGAAGGCTACTCCGCCACACCGTCCGTTACGCTTCTCGACCGCACCAGTCGCGACGATTCGGTCACTTTCTCCTCCACCACGACCGGCGATGTCGTCTTCGACCGCAACGCGTCGATCAACCGTCTCACGACCGGCGGCAAGTCGATCCGCTTCGCCGGCTACGCCAACCCAGGCACCCCTCGTCCGTCCAACGCGCCGGCGGAGATCGACGACGTGTCGCTCAACATCCCGGCCGGTTCGGTACGACTGGCCAGCGCGATCGATGTCCGGCAAACGCTGGAGATCGACGCGAAGCACGTCGAACAGGAGGCCGCGCTCCACGCCGACACCGTTCGCATCACCACGGCCCAGGGCTTCAACGCCGATCACGCCATCCATGCGACCAACAACGGCGACGTGCTGCTCCGCGTCACCGGCCAGTACCCCGACGCCGTCACCGAAGCGACCGCCACGGCCACCGTCGTCGATGGCGTGATCACCGCGTTGAACCTGACCGCCGGCGGCTCCGGGTATACCCACACGCCGGTCGTCACCATCGTCGACCCGATCGGCAACGGCACTGGTGCTCGCGCCACCGCGACACTGACCAACGGCGTCGTCACCGCCCTGACCCTGCTCGATGGCGGTAGCGGCTACTTCGCCACGCCCGCACCGATCATCAAGTTCGCCGCGCACGACTCGATTCGTCTCGACGCCCATGTGACCAGTTCCACCGTCGGCTCGATCGCCGGTAGCGGCGACGGACGCGGCACCATCACGCTCCGCTCCGAGGGCGGCGCGATCCACCAGTCCGGTGACGTCGACTTCGGCAGCTCGAATCTGGACTGGCGGCATGGCGACTTCGCTTACGCCAACGTGCAGAACCCCGACACACTCGACGACCTCACCGGCGGCGGCAGCGGCGCGACCGCCACGGCCGTCGTCGATGCCGACGGCCAGGTCACCGCGATCAATGTCACCAACGGCGGCAGCGGCTACTCCACGGAGTTCCTCCCTTCGGTCCAGCTCGAAGGCGGTGCGACCGCCACGGCGATCGTCGACGACGGGACCGGCACGATCACCGGCTTCCGCATCACCTACCCCGGCAACGGCTACGCCCAGTCCAACCCGCCGGCGGTCAACATCGTTTCCAACGGCTTCGCCCGACTCTCCGGACCAGCCACCAACCGCGCTCACATCCAGGCCGCCGGCGGCTCGCTGGTCGCTTCCGCCGTCACCGGCATCGGTGACGCTCACAAACCCCTCAAAACAGACGTCGAAACCATGGTTGCTCACACCACCGCTCTCGAAGCCGCGATTTATGTTCTCGAAAAGGACGGCACCCGACTCGGCCTGCTCGACTCGATCAACGGTGTCTCCACCATCGACGGCGACATCGCCATCACCAACTTCACCGGCACCCTCGCACTGGGTCAGCCGGTCCAGGCCGTCGATGCCTCGGGCAACCTTCTCTGGCAAGACGCGGCACAGACCGTCCCGATCTACGAGCGCGACGATCAGGGCCGCATCGTCTACCGTGGCGGCAAGATCGACTCCGGCGACGGCGGTATCAAGTTCGTCGCCGACGACATCGACGTGAACAGCTTCGTCGGCGCCGGCGGTGGCAGCATCGAACTCTCGCCCGTCCGCCCCTCGGCCGAGATCGGTCTCAACGGCACCCAGGCCACCGTCGAAGCCACCATCAGCGGCGGCGTCGTCACGGGCTTCACCAACCTCTGGGAAGGCCGCGGGTACACCGGCGAACCCATCGTCACTCTCACCCCGCCCGGCCAACGCGCCTTCGGTGTCGCTGATGTCCGTGACGGCGAGCTGCAAAGCGTCCGCCTGACCTTCGGCGGCAGCAACTACAACGCCAGCTTCCCGCCGACCGTCAGCCTCGTCGGCGGCAACCCCGACGAAGCCGCCACCGTCACGGCGACCTACAACAGCGACGGCCAAGTCACCGGCTTCACCGTCACCGACCCCGGCAGCGGCTACGGGTCCGCGCCCGAGGTGCGCATCAGCCTACCCGGCCAGCAGGCCACCGCTCGCGCCGTCATCACCGGCGACCGCGTCACGTCGCTGACCATCGAATCGCCCGGCGCGAACTACCAGACGCCCCCGACCGTCGAGATCGGCGACCCCTACCCGTTCAGTCTCAAGGAAGCCGAGCTCGACTATTTCGAGGACGGGTTTGAAGAAATCATCATCGGCCGCATCGACGGCAGCCACACCTTCCACTCGGCCAACGCGACGTTCACCGACGGTATTCGGCTCCGCGCCCCGCGCGGCGGCACCATCAACGTCGAACGTCTCGAAGCCACCGACTCGCCGGTCGTCATCGTCGGCTCCGGCAACACGCTCAACCTCGATTCGGCCAACCCGATCGTCTCGGGCACGTTCATCGAAGTCGACGATAACATCGTCGTCCACGACGACGTTGACGCGATCCTCCGCGCGACCGCCGGGCATGTCTCGGTCTTCGGCGCGGGCAAGGGCAAGATCGACGGCGTCGCCGGCTCGCTCACCGAGAACCTGCTCATCGAGGACGTCTCCGACATCACCGTCACCGGCGCGATCGGTAGCAGCTACCCGATCCACAACCTCACGCTCAACTCGTCAGGTCGCGGCAACGTCAGCCTCGAACGTTCCGTCGAACTCGAGGGCACGCTCACCATCACCGAGGCCGGTGATGTCACGTTCGGGGGCGACGTCACCATCGACGGCGACCTCATCATCACCGACGCCGACAACGTTGACTTCCTCGGCAGCCTCACCGTCACCGGCGACATCGTCGTCGCCACCGCCGGTCGGCTCTCCTTCGCCCAGGATGTGGAGGTGCAGGGCAACGTGGACATCGGCACCGACACCGACCTTACCGCCGTCGAGCGCGTCACCTTCGCGGCCAACACACTCCTGGACGTCAGGGGCAACGCGAGCATCTACACCAACGACGACATCCGCCTGGCGATCGCCGAGATCATCGGCGACCTGAACCTCGCCACCAACGACGACGTCACCGTCACCGGCAACATGGAAGTCGACGGCACGCTCACCCTCGGCGTCGCCGACAAGGTCAGCTTCGCCCGTGACCTGGAGGTCGTCGGCGACGTGTCGATCGGCAATCTCGGAGACCTCACGCAGATCGGCGAGATCACGTTCGCCGGCGGTGCCGACATCGACGTCTCGGGCGCGATGACCCTCGCCGTCAATGACGACATCGCCCTGGAGAACGTCGAAGTCGTCGGCAATCTGGCCATCCACACCAACGGCGCCCTCGAAGTGGCCGGCACCATCGACACCGATGCCGACTTCGTCATAGGCCGGGCCGCTTCGGTCTCGCTCGATCAGGACGTCACCGTCGCCGGCGATGCTACCTTTGGCACCACCCTCGACCTCACCCTGCTCGGCACCGTCGCGCTGGGCGAAACCATCAGCTTCGACGTCGACGGTACCGCCGCGATCTACGCCAACGACGAGATCACCCTCGGTGCGCTCGACATCGGCACCGACCTTCTCGTGAGCACCAACGCCGGCCTGTCGGTCGCCTCGGACTTGTCGGTCGACGGGAACTTCACCCTGGGCCGTGCGACCGCCGCCAGCTTCGCCCGGGATGTCGGCATCGTCGGCTTCGTCTCGCTCGGGTCCGCCGTCGATCCGACCCGACTCGGCGCGCTCAGCTTCGCCTCCAGCGCCCGCTTCGACGCCGGCGGCCTCGTCACCATCTACACCCAGGGCGATGTCGTCTTCGGCAACCGCGTCGGCCAGCTCGAAACGCCCACCAGCATGCTCGTGCGATCGGAAGCCGGTGACATCTCGTTCAACGACACCGTCGACCTCGACACCGCCCCGCTCACGATCGCACAAGCCCGCGATCTCACCTTCGCACAGGATCTCACCGCGGGCGACCTCGTCGTCACCCTTGCCACGGGGCAAACCCGCTTTCAACGGACTGCCGTGCTCGGCTCGGTCGATGTGACCAGCGTCGCGGCCGTGCAGGTCGTCAACCAGCTTGTCGTCACGACCGGCAACCTGCGCTTGCGGACCAACGACGTCGATTTCAACGGCGGGGTCAACTCGATCATCCATCAAGCCGCCGACACGCGGACGATGACCGTCGAGCCGTACGCCCTTGATCGCGCGATCGCGATCGGTTCGCCCGCGGGTGCCGGTGGTCTGGACATTTCCGACCTCGACCTCGACGCCATCAGCGGCACCTTCGCCGAGCTCGTCATCGGCACCGCCACCACCGGCACGGGCCCGGTCACGCTCGGCTCGATCGGCACGCAGCAAGGGGCCGGCAACTCCCGCATCAACAACCCCACCCGCATCGTCGGCGGCTCGATCACCGTCGCGCAGAACGTCGACTCCGCCGCCGGCGCCGGTTATCTCAAGCTCGTCGCCAACACCGGCGACATCACCGTCAACGGCGCGCTCAACGAAACCCCCGGCGAGCGTAACGACACCATCGAACTGCTCAGCCACACCGGCGCGATCGCGCTCAACGCTCCGGTCTATGCCGGTGACGAGCTACGCCTTTACGCCGCGACGACGGTCACGGCGACCAGCTTCATTGACGCGGACCACCTGGCCGTCGACGCCGGTGCCGCGGTGAGTCTGAACCACGAGACCAACCGCGTCTCCGTCGCCGCGTTCGACATCGCCGATGACAACCTTGTTTTCCGCAACGATCACGACTGGGCGATCGGCACGGTCGACTCCCGCGTCGGCCTCGACATCGGCACCGGCGATGCCCATCTCACGAGCAACAACGCCACCGTCACGCAAACCGACGACATCGTCGCGGCCGACCTGCGCACCGACGGCACGGCCGGTGACTTCACCCTCACCCGCGCCACCAATGACGTCGATACCGCCCGTGGCAGCGCCGACGATGTCCGGCTCGTTGACGCCGATGATTTGAATATCACCGCTGCCACGACGACCGGTGTGCTGATCGCCACGGCCGCCGATGCGCTGACCGTCGGTGTTATTGACGCGACCGGCAACGTCGCCTTGGACGCGGGCACCACCTTCACCTCCACCGATATCAGCTCCGACGCCAACATCGCCGTCACCGCCGACGATGCGTTCAACTCGACCCGCATGTCCACGCTCGGCTCGGTACAGCTCGACACGCCGGCCGCCATGGTGCTCGATGAAACCATCGCCGGCACCACCGTCACACTCACCGTCGGAGACACGCTCACCAACAGCACCCGCATCTCCGCCGGCAGCGACATCGACATCAACGTGACCAACGCCGTCACGAGCAACGTGATCGTTGCGGGCGGATGGGTCGACATCGCCGCAGCGAGTCTCGGCGCCGAGCGGATCACCGCCGACGGCAACGCCGTCGCGCTCATCGGCGGCGACCTCGACGTGACCGTCACCGTCGCCGGCAACGTCGACTACACCGCCGGCGACAACCTCGTCGCCGACGACGTCACCAGCGCCGCCGACGTCCGGCTCGATGCGACCGCCACCATCGACAGCGCGACCGCCATTGTCGCCGCCGGCAACCTCGCCATGGTGACCGACACCGGCACCATCACGACCAACGTCATCGACGCCGATGGCACCGTGATCACCACCGCCGCCACCGCGATCGGCTCGACCGATCTCGACGCCGGCGGCAACGTCACGCTCGACGCCGGCACTTCGATCACCTCCGGCAATCTCGCAACCGACGCCGACCTCTTGGCCACCGCCGTCACGTCGATCGACCTGGGCACCACCACGACCGTCAACGCCAACCTCACCAGCGGCACCACGCTCGACTCCGACAACTTCACCGCGACCGGCAACGTCACCATCGACATCACCGGTGCACTCACGTCCGACGAGCTCGACGCGGCCGGCATCCTGCTCGTTACGGCGACCGACGCCGCCGACTTCACCGCGACAACCGCAGGCAACGCCGACTGGACCGTGACCGGGGCCTTGACCAACGGCACGCTCGACGCATCGGGCAACGTCGACATTGATGCCGATGACACGTTCACCTCGACCGGCGTTACTGCCGGCGGCACGGTGAACATCGACGTCGTTGGTGCGTTCGACTCCGACACCATCGACGCCGAGGGCGATCTCGACATCATCGCCGGCAGCACGGTCGATCTCGACACCACCGCTGGCTACGACGTCGACATTCGCGCGACCGGTGCCATGACCAGCGGCAGTCTGACCGCTGCCGGCAGTGTCGTCATCGACGCCGACGCATCGCTGACCAGTTCCACGCTGATCGCCGCCGGCACGGTCGACATCACGGCCGAAAACGCGTTGAACATGCAAACCACCGACGCCGAGGGTGATCTGACCATCGATGCCGAAGCGGGCGTGCAACTCACCAACACCGATGCCGCCAACGTCGACATCGACGCGGTCGGCAACGTCACCAGCGGCACCCTCAATGCAGCGGGCAACGTCGACCTGGACGCCGACAGCTTCAACAGCACCACACTGACCGCGACAGGCAACGCCACTCTGACGACCGCCGGCCTGATCGACTCCGGCACCATCGACGTCGAGGGCGACCTCACTGCCAACGCAGGCACCACCCTTGATCTCGACACGACCGAGGCTAACAACGTCGATCTCACCGCCGCCGGCGATCTGACCAACGGAACGCTCGCCGCCGTCGGCAACGTCGTGATCGACGCCAACGCCACGCTCACGAGTACGCAGCTCACCGCAACGGGTACCGCATCCATCACCGCCGAGGATGCACTCAACGCCGGCACGACCGACGCGGAGGGTGATCTCACGATCGACGCCGAGGCGGGCGTTCAGTTGGCCGACACCGCCGGGGCCAACGTCGACATCGACGCGGTCGGTAACGTCACCAGTGGTATGCTCGATGCCGCGGGCAACGTCGATCTCGATGCCGACAGCTTCAACAGCACCACGCTGACCGCGACGGGCAACGCCGCTCTCACGGCCGTCGGCCTGATCGACTCCGGCGACATCGACGTCGAGGGTGACCTCGACATCAGCGCCGGTGGCACCGTCGACCTCGACACCACAGCCGGCGACAATGTCGACATCGACGTAGCCGGCCAAATGACCAACGGCACACTCACCGCCGCCGGCAACGTCATCGTGGAGGCCGACGACATTCTCACGAGCTCCGTCATCAACGCCGGTGGCACGGCGACGCTCAATGTCGTGGGCGACCTCGACTCGCACACGATCGACGCGGCAGGCGACCTGACCGTGACCGCCGGGGCGAGCGTCGATCTGACCGTGACCGCCGGTGCCAACGTCAACCTCACCGCTGCGGGCGACCTGACCAACGGCGCCCTCACCGCAACCGGAAACGTGATCGTCGATGCCGATCAGTCGGTCACCAGCACCAACCTGATCGCCCTCGGTAATGCGACACTCACCGTCGACGGCCCGCTCAACAGCACGGCCCTCGACACCGACGGCGATCTCGACATCGACGCCGGTGCCGGCGTCCAGCTTGGCACGACCGAAGCCGTCAACGCCGACATCGACGCGGTCGGCAACGTGACCAGCACCACCTTCGACGCCACAGGCACTGTGCAACTCGACGCCGACAGCGTCAACAGCACCACGCTCGACGCCGACGACGACGTCACGATCGCGACGGTCGCTGGCGTCGTCTCCGACACACTGCGGACCGACGCGGACCTCGCGATCGACGCCGGCACAACGCTCACCCTGGCCACGACCGAATCCAACAACGCCAACCTGCTTTCGACCGGCCAGCTCAGCAGCGATTCGCTCACGGCCGACGGAAACGTCACGGCCGACACCGACGCCAACATGCTCGCTGGCACCATGACCATCACCGGCACCGCCGACCTCGACGCGGGCACCGACCTTCAGGCGATCAATCTCAGCGTCACCGGCAACGCGAACGTCGATGCGGGCAATGACGCGGACATCGCCCGCCTGAGCACGTTGTCGGTCGCGACGGTCAACGCCGGCCGGGACGGGAGCTTCGGTGAACTTCTCGCGGACGCCGACCTGACCGTGACCGCAGGCCGTGACATCACCGCCGACAAGCTCAGCAGCGGCGGCAATCTCACAGCGACCGCGACCAACAGCTTCGACGCCGACCGCGTCACCGCCGCCGGCAACGCCGTCGTCAACGCCACCGACATCAACAGCGACACCTCCATCGCCGTCACCAACAACGCCACACTCACCGCCGACGAAACACTTACCGCCAAACTCGTCGACGTCGACGGCCTCGCCGACCTTGACGCACGGACGATCGCCATCACCGAGTTGACGGCCGGCACGCTCGACACCGACGCGACGACTTCGGTCACGGCCACACGTCTCGCCACGACGGGCAACAGCACCGTTGACGCAGGCACCACCGTCGACGTCGACACGCTTACCGCCGACGGCGCCGCCGCCATCGACGCGGGTGATGACATCAATATCAACACCCTGCGTGGCAATGCGGGCGTGGACGTCGACGGCGCTGCGGACGTGACGCTCGGCACGACGAACGGATCGGGCATCGACATCGACGCCGACGGTGCCGTTCTGACCGACACCACCACCGCAACGGCCGACCTGCGGATCGTCGCCGGTACCACGCTCGACGGCGTGAGCATGACCACCGCCTCCAACGCCTCGCTCAGCAGCGGCGCGAATCTCAATGTCGACAACATCACCGCAACCGGTGACGCGACGATCGACTCGGCCGCGGGCGTCATCGTCGACGAACTGACCGCCAACGACGCCGACATCGACGCCGTCGGCAGTGTCGAACTCGATCGCGCCACGACCCGCGACCTGAACGTCGATGCGGGCAACGCGCTCGACTCGCAACGGCTCATCGGCCGCAACGTCACACTCTTCGCCGACGCCGGCATCACCAACACCGACCGCATCGAAGCCACGGGCGACATCAACGCCGTCTCCGGCACCGGCGGCAACTACAACACACTCCAGGCGGGCAACGATCTCACCCTCGATGCCGGCTTCTGGACCACCGCCGACGCCATCCGCGCACGCCACGTCGATGTCGATGTCACCTCCACCTTCGCGACCAACACGATCGACGCGGCCGGCACGGTCGACCTCGACGTTACGGAACTCGACAGCGAACGCATCACTGCGGCCGAAACGGTGGACATCACCACCACCGGCGCGATCGACAGCGAGCGGATCGATGCGAACGACCTGCGTATCCGTGGCGGTGGCCAGACCGACCTGAACGTCGTCCGCACCAACAACAACGCCGACATCGCCGTCACCGGTCGCACGGCGATCACCGATGCCCAAGTTGGCGGTGACGCGACGATCACCGCGACGCAGAACCTGTCGCATGACCGCCTGACCGTCGCGGGCGATGCCGCCCTCTCGACGCCGACGACGCTCAGCCTCAACGTCACCGACGTTGCCGGCACGCTCACGCTGTCGGGACGGACGGTCGGGTTGGCCGGTGCAACGAGCACTGGCAACCTCGCCCTGCGAGCCACTGCCGACGCCGCGACCCTGGGCGACATCACCGCCACCGGCCAGGTCTCGCTCGTCGCTTCGGCGCTCAACCTGCCCGACGGCTTCTTCATCGACGCGGACGGCGACGTCGCGATCGACGCCGACACGCTCGGGCTCGGCACCGACATCCTCACCGGCGGCGACGTCACGCTCGACGCCGACACCCAACTCACCGGCTACGTCGGCATCAACGCCAGGGGCTCGATCGAACTGCTCGGCAGCATCGACGGCGTGCAGACGCTCTCGGTCGCCGCCGGCGGCGACGTGCGGTTCGACGCGGCCGTCGGCACCACCGACCGGCTCCGCCGCGTCATGGTCGTCGATGCGATCAACGTCACCATCGACGCGCCCCTGCTCACGCAGCGGTTCGATCAGTTCGACGGCACCGGCACCACCTTCGTCCGTGACACGCTCTCGACGACTCACTCACGCGGCTTGCGCATCAACACCGGCGACATCGTCGTCGATGCCGCGCTCGGCTCACGCCGCCGGGCCGTCATCAACCTCGCCGCCGATGGCGGCATGCGGTTCACCGAAGACGCTCGCCTTTGGAGTCATGGCGGCATCAACCTGACCGCCGACGCGATCGAGGCCGACAACGGCGCCATTCTCGCCGCGTCCAACCGACGAGACTTCGTCATCACCGCCGACCGTGTCAGCCTCCCGACCGCGACCGAAAGCGTCAGCGGCAACGCGGACTTCCTGCTGCAACCTCGCACGATCGACGGCCCGACGGCCATCGGCGTGGACGGCGCGGCGTTCGGACTCCGCAGTGCGGCCGGCCTGAGCCAGTACTTCGCGCAGGTCCGCGTCACCGGCGGCGAGGTCACACTCGGCGACATCGACCTCAACGTGCCGTTGAGCGTCGAAGCGAGCGACGACCTCACCGTCGAGGGCTCCGTCACGACGCACACACAGCGCGGTGCGATCGACCTCCACGCCGGCGGCACTGTGACCGTCCTGGGCGATGTGCAAATCGTCCGTGGCGGAGACCTGATCGTCGACGCCGACGACATCCGCGTCGGCTCGGACGACCGTGTCGCCAACATCACGATCCCCGGATCGCTGCTGTTGGGCACAAGGGCCGTCGACTCCACGACGCAGGTCATCAACCCGCTCACCACGCTCCGGGCCAACGACATCCTCATCGGCGGCATCGATCAGATCGAGCCGGCCGAGGTCCGCATCACCGGCAACTTCTACGCCGGCGACGACTTCAACATCTACACCACCGGCAACGCCATTGCGGACCGCTTCCGCATCGTCGCGACCAACAGCCTCAACATCGACGCCGATGGCGACATCCGCGTCAGCGACGGCACCGGCATCAGCCGCACGCAGCTGCCGATCTTCACCGCCAACCGCGACGGCAACCGCACCGGCCGGCTCGAAGAATCGTTCGTGTTCTACAACAACCCCCGCAACGTCCGCCTCGCCGCCGAGTTCGAGAACGTCTCCTTCGGCAACGGGCTCAACCGCAACGGCTTCGCCGACGTCCGCATCGTCAACCTCGACGACGTCCCCGCGGCCGCGTTTGCCCGGGTCGCCCTGCGGGCTTCGCTTGATGGCACGCTCGACGGCTCGGACGTGCTGCTGGGCTGGTCCTCCGACGTGCTCGAGTTCGCCCCCAACGGCAGCCTCCGCATCCGCATCGAGGCCGGCCTCCCGGTCGACCTGCCCGAAGGCTCGTACACGCTCTTCGCCGAAGTGCTCAGCTACGCCCCCGACAAGGACGCCTTCCGCAACATCGCCACAAGCACCACCCGCATCGCGGCATGACCCCAAACGTCCCGCACCAACACACCCCGCCGCGATCCACGGATCGCGGCGGGGTGTGTTGAGCGTAAGCGGAGACTCTGCTTAGCTCGTTGCGCCAAAGCCAAGCTGCGGCATAAACGTTGCCCCACGGGTCAACACCTGCCACACAATCGCATTCGGTGAGCACTGGCCGACCCGTTCGGCATGCCTGAACACGCCGAACGCGGGAAACGCCACGGAAAAGCCGATGGCGGGAATCGGCGGGTTCGTCTTAAAAAAATTTGAAGCACGCGCGAAAGGTTGTGACCGTTAGTCAGACTTCACTACGTTGGACAATCTCGAAGCCGCGGCCACTTCGCCGAGCGGCTCTCATCATTACCATCGGTCGCGTTTCCGCGCGGCCAAACAAGGAGAGACTGTGTACTCACTGAAAACTATCACGACCGTCTCGGTCGCTGCGTTTGCGGCACTGGGCACGCTTCAACTCGCCTCGACCGCTTCGGCGCAGACCGTCTCGGTCACCGTCGAGAACCTTCAGCCGGCCGGCGGCGTGTCGCTGACGCCCTTCTGGATCGGCCTGCACGACGGCACCTTCGACAGTTATGACGGCGGCAGCTTGCTGAACCCGGATTTTGCCTTCCTGGAAAGCCTCGCCGAACTCGGCGCGACGGCTGACATCGCCGCGGCCTTTGCCGCCAGTAACCCCGAAGGTATCGACACCACCCTGGCCAGCGGCAACGCCGTCCCCGTTTTCAGCCCCGGCGACAGCGCGACCTTTGACTTTGTCGTCTCTGACCCAACGGAGCAACGCTTCTTCAGCTACGCCAGCATGGTCGTGCCCAGCAACGACCTCTTCGTCGCCAACGGCAATCCAGTCGCCAACGAAGTCTTCGACGCGGCTGGTAACTTCAACGGCCCCTTCACCATTGAAATCTTCGGCAGCGGCATCAACGACGCCGGCACCGAACTCAACGACGTCTTCGACGGCCCCGCCTTCGTCATCAACCAGCCCGGCCCCGGCGGCACGCCGCAAAACCAGGTCGTCACCAACTACTTCGACCTCGAGCCCGAGGGCGACTACCTGCAGACGCTCATCGGCATCGTCACCCCGGTCGGCACCGTCACGAGCGTACCCGGCGAGTTCGACCTGGTCGGCCGCATCACCGTCGCCGTGCCGGAGCCCGGCACAGCTGGCGTGCTCGGCGTCGCGGGGCTGACGCTCCTGCGTCGTCGTCGTGCGTGATGCTGTGAGAACGAGTTTCGCGCTCTTGCGGGACCAGTCCCTGCGGCTATCGCGTGATCTGCGAGTCTACCGCTGACTAGCAATCACGACGAGCGACTTCATTTTCTTCTGACGAAGCTAGGCCTGCCTCGTTGTGAAGCGGGCCTAGCTTCGTTGGGTCAGACCGTAGACGGACGTTTTGCCGTCCCGCCGAGATCTTCGACATGAATCAATGACAGCTTCTGCAGGCACGCATGGTGTTGTAACCATGTCACAGTCCTAGCTGTCCTCACCAGACTTGGAGAAATGAATGAGAAGCACCCCGCTTCATACAATGACAGTGATCGCTGGCCTGGCCTTGGCCCACACGGCCGTCGGTCAGACGGTTTCCACCGAATTCAACACCATCGACGGCTTCGTCACCGGTCCGATCAACGGTGCCGATTCCGCAGCCGGTGTATTCGACGACGTGACGCTCGAAAGCGACGGCTTCGAGGTCACCTTCGGCGGCGGTCAGCAGCAGCAGTCGTTCGACGGCCCAAGCTACAACATCGGCCCGGCAGCATACCTGTTCGTCAACACCGGCGGCGGCGATGCCGTTTTCACCGGCTCCTTCGGCAACACCCTGACCGGCGGCGCCAACAACGGCGACCAGACGGGCTCGATCACCTTCAGCGGCCTCGGCGCGGCGGAGGTCTCTTTCTTCGGTGCCAACCGCGCCAACGGGGCGGCAGCGACCCTCGACATCTTCGACGTCGAAGGCACGCTCCTGCTCGAAGACTTCGAGATCGCCAGCGGCTCGGTCAGTGACAATGAATTCGTGTTCACTGCGGCCAATCTGGGTGGAGCGATCGGCGAGATCACCTTCGACCTGCCCGGCCCTGCCGCCAACCCGCCGTATGTCCTGGCGATTGACACCTTCTCCGCCACGGCCGTCGTCCCCGAACCGACTTCCCTCGGTCTACTCGGCCTTGCCGGTCTCGGCCTCATGACACGCCGTCGGCGCGTCTGAGATAGCCGAACTCAACACACCAAACGGGAGACGGTCCTGAAAAGGGCCGTCTCTCTTTTTGAACTCGAACGGGTCAGGAGTCGCCGCCAATCTTGGTCTGACAGATCAAGCACACCCCGTCGACTGTGACTCCTGGCCCCTTCCGCCTTCCGGCGATGCATCGCGGTGCCGAGTCGCCTTGACGCCCGGACACACATAAACCCCAGCATTTGCCAGGGTTTATGCGTCGCTATGCGTTTCGATGCCGTTAGGCGTTTGTAGTGGAGGCGGGGGGAATCGAACCCCCGTCCCGGGATAACCCGAATGACGGCTTCTACATGCGTAGTCGTCTGTTTGATCTCGCTACCACGGACGGGAGGCGACGCCCTGCCGTGGTGGCCAGTTGTCTAAATCTCGCCGTGATGCCGACAACGGCTCATCACGGCCAGCTCGCTGGTTGTCGGATCAAGCGCTCGCGAGCACTTCACTTGACCCGTCGGCGGCACTTAGGCGGCCAGGGTTACAGGGGCATCGAAGCCGATGCGACCTGCGACTGCATTGGTGTTGGCAGTTATGGTTTTGCCCACTTTTTAACGAGGCCTGTTGGGCGTCCTCGGCATGCCACCGCCACCGTAGCCATCCGGTCGAAGCCGGTCGCCCCCGGTGACGTCGATCAGAACGTCGCGTGACGGAACGCCCGCCACAGACTGATTGTACGCCATGGCCAGCAGCATGTTCAATTCTGCTTCTCATTCTCATGCTCAAGGGTGAGGCACGGTTGAGCATGAGAATGAGAGGGAGTGCCCGACACGACATGGGGTGCTAGTCGGGCTCGACGGGGAGGCTATAGAAGCACTGGCGTCCTTCGCCGCGACGGGTGCGGACGCCGATGGTGCCGCAAGCACGCCGGAAGGTCGCCATGCTCATTCCCGCCTCACCCAATGCCAGGTGCATAACCCGTCCGGGGATCTCGCCATCGGCGAGTTTGTCGCGGACGAAGTCGATCATCTCTTCGAGCTTGGTCGGGCCGTCCTCGAAGGCTTCATGGTCGAGGCGGCGCAGCACGTGAGAGGCGTCAACCTCGCCCGGTTCGAGCAGTGCCACCGGCGTATCGGGGTCGGTCGGGTTGGTGGTGAGGGTGTAGGCACGTCCGGCCTGATCGCCCGAGAGGTTGTTCTTCACCGGCACGATCAACCGGCGGCGCTCGTCGTCGGGACTCTTGGTCAGCAGCAGCCCGACCCGCGCCGCGGCCATGAATGCCAAACTACCCATCGAACGGTAGACGGCCTTGCCGGTACCACCCTTGGAGAGGTGGGTGATGAGCACGACGCAAGCGCCAGTCCGTGTGGCCAACTCCGCCAGCGGCTTGAGCATGCCGCGCACTTCGGCATTGGAGTGTCCGTCCGAGCCGGACATGAACGCGCTAACCGGATCGATCACGATCAGGCGCAACTTGGGCGGCCCGATCTGATTAGGCCCGATCTGCTCCGGCCCGGTCGGATCCTTGTCGTCCTCGACGTCGAAAGGGTCGGCCTGCCGGCGTTGCTTGGCTTGCCAGTCTTCATGCCGTTGGCGGTGGGTGGACTTGATGGTCTGGATGAGTTGGTCGATGGCCTGGGTGTCGCGCAGGTCGAAGCCCCGATCCCGGCCGTTCTCGTCGATCATGTCGGCGCAGCCCACCCGCGAGGGGCAGCCCCCCGCCGCCATGATCCGTGGCAGGGTGGTGTCGGCCGGGTCGTCCTCGGCGCTAATGAACAACGCGTAGCCCCTTGGACATTTTCCGCCGTCGGGCCACCTGCCCCCCGTGCTGACCTGCGCACAGATTTTTGCCGCGAGCAGGCTCTTGCCCTGGCCCGGATCACCCGCGAGCACCACCAACTTTCCGGCCGGGAGCATCCCCGGCCAAAGCCAGCGAACTTTCGTGGGCCGAACGTCCGAGAGGAACCGGGCGTTGAGCTGGGTCGGGCCGTGTTGAGTCGGGCTGACCGAAGCCGACGCGGTCGCGTCGGCCGACAATGCGCCCTCCTCCTCGGCGTTCTCGACAAGAACGGAGGTGGCGCAACGACGTGTGATGGGTTGTGGTTTCACACAAGCCAGGCCGGCATTGCGCGCCTCGCCCCATGACGCGCTGTTTTCCGATTCGTTCTCATTCTCATGCTCAACCGTGCCTCACCCTTGAGCATGAGAATGAGAAGCAGAACTCCCGCCCCCGGTTATCCCGCCCCCCCGGTCATCCCGCCCCGGTCATCCTGCCGACAGACGCCCCACCGTGCGCATGTCCGCGATGAAGTCGCGCTTGGCCTGGGCTTGGCGGGGCTCGTTGGGGATGCGCAGGATCGCGCTGGGGTGGATGGTGGCCATGAACTTCTCGGCGTAGCGGCACCTCATCACCTGGCCGCGACTCTGCGTGACGCGGAACTGCCGGCCCATGATCGCCTGTGCGGCCGTTGCGCCCAGGGCGACGATGAGCGTCGGCTTGATCGTGTCGAGTTCGGCACGGAGCCAGGGCATGCAGGCGTTGACCTCGCGGGCGGCGGGTGTGCGGTGCAGGCGAAGTCGGCCGCGCTGCTCGAACTTGAAGTGCTTGACGGTGTTGGTGACGTACACCCGCTTACGATCGACGCCGGCTTCGGCGAGGAGTTCGTCCATGAGTTGCCCGGCGGGTCCGACGAACGGCCGGCCGGCGAGGTCTTCCTTGTCGCCGGGTTGCTCGCCGACGAACACGATCGGCGCGTCGGTCGGACCCTCACCGAAAACCGTCTGCGTTGCGGCCTCGCACAGATCGCAGCCACGGCAACCCGCCGCCGCTTCGCGCAACACCGGCAAGCTGCGGTCGACGGGAACGAAGTCGGCGGCGGAGCGCGTCGGTTGTGCCGTGGCTTTGACCATGGCCTGCACCCGCTGCGGCGCGTCGGCGAGCATCCGTGGCATCGCCCGCGTCTCCGGCAACAAATCCCAGAACCGCTGCGGCATTTCCTTCTTCATCGCATTCATCTTGATCCGGGCGGGGTTGAAGATGGACGCGTAGTAAGTCTGCCAGAGGTCTTCGAACTGATCATCGGTGGGCGCCTGGTCGCGTGGGACGCCTGGGCCAAACGTGAGGTGCTCGCCGTCCCACGTCGCCGACTCGTCGGGCGCGAGGATGGCCCAGCGCATCGCCCGGTAGCGTTCGACGAAGTGCGGTGCCGAGAGCGGCAACGTGTAGTGATCGGGGCGATACCACGCAACCATCCGACCGTCCCCCATCTCATCATTTACTTCGCGGAACCGCACGAACGCATGTGTCTTGTGGCGGTCGAAGCGGATTTGCTTTTCCATCCGAGCGAGCCGGGACACGTCGTCATCAGTCGCGAGATCGAGGACGTGCCGCTCGCCCTTGGTGACGCGACGGATCAGGCGATACAGCAACGCCCAGCGTTGTTCGTCGCGGTGGTGGGCGACGAGCTTGACAGCGCTGGCGAACTGCGGCGGCAGGTTGAGCGGCCGACTTTCCACGCCCGATGGCAACGGGTCGCCGCCGAAGAGCGATGCCTCCTCAAAGCTCACTCCCGCCGGCTCGACATCCAATGCGACGAGCGTCCGCACCGCCCTGCGGAACGCCGCAAAGTCGCGACCGATCGGCACATGAAACATCAACCTAACGATAGGCGCGAGCCGCCTCGATCTGGTACATTCCCAGACGTGAAACGCTCCACCCTCACTGCCGTCGGGACGCTCGTGATGCTCGCATCGGTCGGCGCGCACGACCCCAAGCGGGCGGTGCTGGTTCGGGCCGACTTCGATCCGCACGGGTACGCCTACAGCTTCGCCTACCAAGGCCACGACTACGTCGGTGAGCCGCAACACGCCCACGAGATCGTCGAACGCAACGGCTCGAAGGTGCTCCGAGGGAGTGCCGACTTCTCGGCCCTCGAACTCTTCGGCGAGGACGCGTTCAGCGGACGTTACTTCGGCTTCGGCGTGGGTACCGGCGCGTTCGTCGCCGACGAAAAAGCCGCGACCGTCGAATCGCCCCGCGCCTACGTCCTTCACTTCGACATCGGCTTCGAGGGCGCGACCGGAACCTTCCTCGACTTCATGGTCACCGCCAACTTCCAGACGTATGACGGTGAGAAAAACGTCGAAGTGATCGAGCTCACCGCCGACCGGCCGTCCTACGACCTCAACGCCGGTGGCATGCAATCGTTCGTCGTCCAGCTCAAAAACATCGAGCGCGGCAACCTCGACGATCTCAACGCCGTCCTCGCCGCCGGCGAACTCTCCAACATCGACGTCAGCTTCCTCGCCGACGGCGAGAAGTTCGGCTTCGACACCGACAACGCCATTCTCATCGACAACGTCGTGCTCGTCGGCCCGGTGCAATGAGCGCAGGCGCAATGAGCGCCAGCCGAGTGAGATCAGTACGGCCCGCGGATGTGGGCGTGGACTTCATCGCGGTAGAGCCCGTGCAATGCCGCGTGCTGCGCGTCGGTCAGGCTCGGTAAGTCACTTGCGGCGGCGTTGTCGCGGACTTGATCCGGCCGGCTCGCGCCGGCGATGACCGTCGTCACCGCGTCGTGATCCAACACCCACCGCAATGCCGCCTGAGCCATGGACGCGCCCTCGGTCCGCAAGTGCGGCCAGGCGGCTTCGGCGAGTTCGACGCCCTTCTCGAACGGCAAACCGGCGAACGTCTCGCCCACGTTGAACGCCGCGCCGTCACGGTTGAAGTGGCGGTGATCCTCGTCGCGAAACGTGGTGCCCTTCTCGAACTTCCCCGCGAGTAGTCCGCTCGCCAGTGGTAGCCGCACGATCAGCGCGACGCCCTGCTCCTCGGCCATGTCGAACAGCGGTTGGATCACTTTCTGGCGAAACACGTTGAAGATGATCTGCAACGACGCGAGGTCGTCATGCCGCAGGCAAATCATGGCCTGCTCGACCGACTCCACACTCGCCCCAAAAGCCTTGATCTTGCCGGCATCGCGCAGCCGGCGCAGTGCGTCGAAGCAGCCGCCGTCGCGGAGCAGATCGGTGTCGATGCAGTGCAACTGCGTGAGGTCGATCGCCCCGACGCCAAGGTTGGCAAGCGAGCGCTCGGTGTAGGCGGCAAGGCGTTCGTAGCTGACCGTCGCCGGGTCGGTCGGATCACCACGACGGCCGAGCTTGGTCGCGACGGTGACATTGGCATCGCGCTCGCGCAGGAATCGGCCGATGAGCTTTTCTGACCGGCCGTCGCCGTAAACGTCGGCGGTGTCGAAGAAATCAACACCACCCTCCCGGGCGGCGACGAGAACGTCGAGCGCGGTCTCGTCGGTGACCTCGCCCCAGTTGCCCCCGATCTGCCAGCAGCCCAGTCCCATCTCGGACACGTCACGATTCAACGCGGTAAACCGCCGGTGCTTCATGCGTCCGATCATGCCACATGACGATCCGTGCTCAAACCCCGGCACCCACTGAGAATGAGAAGCAAACTTGGAGTGTGTCACACTTCGCCGCTCAGCGAGCTCGCCTGCAGGTCAAACAGTTCCAGTTGCTTGGGCTTGGTGATTCGCAGTTTTAGGTCGTCGGCGTCAAGGTGCTTGGTGGCTGGATTGCGATCGGCCACGACGACCCAGGGCAGCACCTTCTTGAGCGAGACGCGTAGCTTTTGCAGGTCGTCGCTTCGGACCGGTTGCCAGCGTCGCATCTTCAGGATGCGGCCGACCGTGCGTTTGCCCAGACCGGGGACGCGGAGCATGCGTTGTGGGCTGGCCGTGTTGAGGTTGACCGGGAAGTACGCCCGGTTACGCAAAGCCCACGCGAGTTTGGGGTCGATTTCCAGCGGCAGGTTCGGCTCACTCTTGGTGGTGATCTCATCAACACGAAAGCCATAGAACCGCAACAACCAATCGGACTGGTAGAGCCGATGCTCACGAACCAGCGGCGGCTTTTGCAGCGGCAAGCGATCGTCGCCGTGCGGGATCGGGCTGAATGCGGAGTAGTAGACGCGCTTGAGTTGATGCTCGCTGTAAAGACGGTTGGACTGGTCGAGGATGTCGGCATCGGTGGCCGCGGTCGCGCCAACGATCATCTGCGTGGACTGACCGGCGGGCGCGAACTTCGGAGCTTTGCGTTCGGCCTTGGCTTCGTCGATGCCGGTCTTGAGCGTGGCCATCGTCGCGTCGGCATCGGCAATCTTCTTTTCAGGGGCAAGCGTGTCGAGGTCGGCCTGGCGCGGCATTTCGATGTTGGCGCTGAGCCGATCCGCCCAACGCCCCGCCTCGGCTAACAACTCCGGCGACGCCAGCGGCACCGCCTTGAGGTGGATGTAACCGTTGTACTTATGCGTCGACCGCAACGTCTTCGCCACGGCGATGAGTTGCTCCATGGTGTAATCGACATCGCGGATGATGCCGGAGCTAAGAAAAAGGCCCTCGATGTAGTTTCGCTTGTAGAAATCGAGCGTCAGATTCACGACCTCGTCAACCATGAAACGGGCGCGCTCGACGTCGGAAGAAACACGATTGACACAGTACTTGCAGTCGTAAATGCAGTAGTTGGTCAGTAAAATTTTGAGTAGCGAGACGCAGCGGCCGTCGGGCGTGTAGGAATGGCAAATGCCGACGCCAGTGTTATTACCGAGGCCGCCGTCATTCTTGCCGCGTCGACGAGCGCCCGACGAGGAGCAGGACGCGTCATACTTGGCCGCATCGGCGAGGATGCGGAGCTTGACCGGCACGGATTGGCTTGCCTGAGCCATACACCATCATCCTACCGGCAACGGTGGGGGCGGATCAGGTCAAACACCACGGGTTGTGGTTTGTTTTGAAGGATCGGACAAGGTGAGTGCGAGGAAGCTCACAATACGATCAAAGGATGCGGGCTTGCGGAAGAATGCCACCGACTCGGGCAGATCATGAAGTGCGGCCCGATCCTGGGCTGTCACCAACGCGAGTCGGACCGCCGCATCGAAACTTTCCAGCCACTGGAGGAACGAAAGACCGTCCGCCCCGGGCAGGTTGTAGTCGACGAGGACGGCTTGAGGGCGAGCGGCCACGGGCGTTGACCGGACCAGCCGGGCGGCGGCCTCGGCGTCGCCGACCTGCGTCACTTTGACGCCCAGACGGCCCAGCAGGTGATTGAGCGCGACCCGCGAGGCTACCTCGTCCTCGACCACCATGACACGTAGCCCCCGTAAATCGGGCAGCACTCTCACATGTGTGGCGGGAACGAGAGACTGTCTGGAGGACGCATCCACGCACGAATGCACACACATGGCGTGCCGCGACGCCGATTGGCGCCGGAAAATTCACGCGAACTTTCAAAGTTCGTGGATCAGATTCCTTATCGCCGAGTCCGATTATGCGGCAACACCCCCGGCTGCGACGGGGTGGCGTTGTCCTGCGGGTCAACGCTGCCATGATGTCGCCATGGCTTCTGCTCCATCCAAGGGCGACGGTTCGCCCAACACCGCCCGCCACGCCGACCGCCAACGCCACCATCGCGGCTCCTTCCGCCGCGCCCATCACAAGGACCAGCACGACGGCGACGCTCCGAAACTCGGCCCGCTGCCCGACAACCCCCGCGTGCCGACCGGTAAAGCCGTGCTGATCGACAACGACGCCGACCTCATCGACGCCCTGGGGCGGATGCGCCAGACTGACGGGATCGCCTACGACACCGAGTTCATCGGCGAGTCGAGCTACCACCCCCTGCTTTGTGTGATCCAGCTCTCAACCGTCGACGAAATCGTCCTGGTCGACCCGCTTGCGGACATCGACATCACACCAATCTGGGAGCTGCTCGCCGATGCGGCGGTGCGTAAGTGGGTGCATGCCGGCGAACAGGACCTGGAGCCGGTCGTGCGACACCTCGGCCGGCCGGCGGCGAACGTGCTCGACACGCAGATCGCGGCGGGCTTCTGCCACATGGCGTATCCCGTATCACTCGCGAAGCTCACCGCCGAACTGCTCGGCTACCGGCCGGGCAAGGGGCTGACCTTCACCGACTGGTCCGAGCGACCGCTTTCGGGGCGGCAGCTTCACTACGCGGCCGACGATGTGCGGTTCCTGCCGGCGATGGCGGCGATCCTGGAGCAGCGCCTCGCCGACGCTGGGCACGCCGACCACGCCCAGACCGAGGCCGACGCGCTCTGCTCGCTCGATCGACACCGCTTCGATCTCGACGACGCGACCGGCCGGGTCAAATCCGCCGGCTCACTCACACCCGCGCAAAAGTGCGTTCTGCGCGAACTCGTCGCTTGGCGCGATCAACGTAGCCGCGACAACGACCTGCCGCCGCGGGCGTTTGTGAAAGACGAGGTGCTGATCTATCTGAGCCGAAAGCGCAAGCTCAAGGTGAGCGAACTCAGCGGGATCAAGTTCATGCCCCGGCCGGTCGCGCAAGACTTCGGCGACGAGATCGTCGCGGCATGGCAGGCGGGCACCGCCGAGGCCGAGAACGCCCCGCCGCCGCCGAAGATCCCCGACGAGCCGACACCAACCGAGCGGTTCCACGCCAGTGCCTTTCACGCCGCCGTGGCCGCCCTTTGCCACAGCCGCGGGATCGACCCGGACCTCGTCGCCAGCCGGCAGGAAACCATGAAGATCGCCCACCGCCACCTCTCGGGTCGGTCGATCGACGGGCTCCCGATGTTCAACGGATGGCGCGGCGTGGCGGTCGGCGAGTCCGTGAAAGGCCTGCTCGACGGGGTCGATGTCCACATCAGCTGGAAACCGTAGAATCCGCCATGCCCGTCTACGAATACGCCTGCAAGTGTGGCCATCGGTTCGAGAAGCTGGCCAAGTCTATGAGCAGCCGCGACAAGGCCGACTGCCCCAAGTGCGACGTCAAGGCCGAGCGCGTCCTGAGTGTCATGTCGGTCGGCAGCGGCGAAAAGGAAGCCGAACCACAACTCCCCACCTGCGGCACCTGCGGCATCCCCGGCGGGCCATGTGCGATGAACTGATCCGTCGCACGATTCGGCCACGTGCGACTCGCCGTTACGGCTCCAGCGAACGACACCACCACCGTTCCTGCGGGTGACCAAACCGAGCTGACCGACGTGGTGCGCCGCGTGGCGGAGGTTGTAGATCAGCACGTCCAGCCGGGTGCCTTCGATGTGCCCGAACGGGCTCGGCTCGTCCATGTCGAGCGCGTCGATTACCTGATGTGCGTGGGCTTTCACGTCGGTGAGATACTGGCGGATCGTGGCTTTGTCGTACGTCACGTCCGGCGGTTCGAACATCGTGCCGTCGGGCTTCTTCCATGGCTCGAACAGGAACGCCCCATCGTGGGCAAATGACGCAAGCTCATGGGCATCCCAACCGGGGCACAAGTACGCTTCGGTGAAGTGCAAGCCGTGGTAAGCGAGCTTCCAACCGGCCGGGCCAACGCTGGCGTCGGTCCATGCGTCGTCGGGGCACTGCATGATCGCGGCGTCGAGCATGGCGAACATCGCGTCGTATTGGCGGATCAGCGCGGACTTGAGCGGGTCGGGCATGGCGAGAGGCTACCGCGCCGGCTACGGTGCTGCCATGCTCATCAGCCGCAACTGGCTTGCCGATTTCATCGACGGACCCGTCCCGCCCACCGCCGACATCGTCGACAAACTCACGATGGCCGGCTTCCCGATCGAGGACGTCCAGGAGCTCGGGTCCACGCTGGACAACGACACCGTCTACGACGTCGAAGTCACGTCCAATCGCCCGGACATGCTCAGCCATGAGGGCGTTGGCCGCGAGGTGTGCGCGCTGTTCGGGCTAACGTTCAAGCCGTTGACGTTTGAGCTGACCGAGAGCGACGAAGCATCGAGCGATGCGGTGGGCGTGGAGATTCGCACGGACCTTTGCCCGCACTTCACCGCGCGTGTGCTGCGCGGTGTCAAGGTCGGCCCCTCGCCCGACTGGCTCCGCAAGCGCCTCGAAGCCGTCGGCCAGCGTGCGATCAACAACGTCGTCGACGTGACCAACTACGTCATGCTCGCGATCGGCCAACCGAGCCACGCGTTCGACTTCGCCAAGGTCGCCGGTGACACAGTCACTAGCGGCAAGCTGATCATCCGCCATGCGACCGACGGCGAGCAGCTCACGACGCTCGACGACCATCCGCGCAAGCTCACGCCGGACATGCTCGTGGTCGCCGACACCGAGAAGGCGTCGAGCCTCGCCGGCGTCATGGGCGGGGCCGACAGCGAAGTGTCCGACGCGACCGACACGGTGCTGCTCGAATGTGCCCGCTGGGACCCGCTCAACATCCGCACCGTCGCCCGGCACTTCGCGCTGCACTCCGAAGCGAGCTACCGCTTCGAGCGCGGCGTCCCGGCGAACTGGCCCAAGCGTGGCAGCGACTACAACGCCGCGCTCATGCAGCAGATCACCGGTTGCACCGTGACCAAGGGATACAGCGAGGCGGGCAGCGACGCCCACGAGCCGCCGGTCGTCACGGTGGACCTCGGCAACGTTGAGCGCCTTCTGGGCATTCCCGTGGGCGGCGACGAGGCGAGCAAGGTTCTCGCCGCGTTCGACCTGCAACCGCAGCGCTCGGGCGACTTGATCCAATGCACCGCCCCGCCACACCGGCAGGACATTCGCATCGAGGCCGACCTGATCGAAGAGATCGCCCGCGGCATCGGCTACGAACGCATTCCCACCCGCGAGAAGATCGAGATCATCGCCAAGCCCGCGTCCCCCGAACGACGGGCGACCGACTTGATCCGCCGAACCCTGGTTGCCAGCGGTTGGTTCGAGTCGGTGACCTTCAGCTTCGCGAGCGATGCGGTGGCGAGTGACTTCCTTCCGCCGGACGCGACGGGGTTGCAGCAGGCGGACCCTCGCGTCCGCAAGGCCGACAACGCGCTACGCCCTTCGGTCATCCCCGGCCTGCTCGAAAGCGTCCGCCGCAACGAATCCAACGGCACACCCACCGCCCTGCTTTACGAAATCGGCAGCGCTTTCTGGTACGAGGGCGCCGAGCCGGTCGAACGGGTGAAGCTAGCGCTGGCCGGTGGCGACTTCGCGCACTTGCGAGGCACGCTCGGCACGTTGCTCCACACGCTCGACGGTTCACGCGACATCTCCGTCAAGCCCGACCATCGCAACGGCTTCGGCAAACAGGCGTGCGGCGTGTTGCACTGGGGCGACCAGGCGATCGGCCACGTCGGCATGTGCGGCCGCGGCGTCGCCGACAAGCTCGGCCTGCGCGAACCGGTCGCGGTGGCCGAGCTGGACATCGAACCGCTGCTCGCCGGCCGCGTCGCCGAGCCGGCGCTCGTGCCGATCCCCAAGCTCCCCGCCGTGCGGCGTGACCTGTCGCTGCTGCTGGGCGAAGACGTTGCCTACGCCGACGTCGACGCCGCGATCCGCTCGGCCGACCTGCCCGACCTCGAGACCGTCGAGCACGTCACCACCTACCGCGGCAAGCCGCTCAAGCACGGGCAGAAGTCCCTCACGCTCCAACTGGTCTTCCGTAGCCCTGACAAAACGCTCGTGGGCGAAGACGTCGATACCGCGATGGCCAAAGCCCAGGCGGCGGCCGCGGAAAAGGTCGGCGCGGAAGTTCGCGTGTGACTCCACGCCCACGGCTTCAGCCGTGGGTCCGCGATCGGTTACGCTTGCCGACCCACGGCTGAAGCCGTGGGCGTTCAGTTCTGATTTTCGTTAGCCTGTCGCCATGCAAGACGTGTTCGCCCTCGATCGCTTCGTCATCCGCAAGAAGGTTCTCAAGCTCTTCGGCGGCGCGTTCCATGTGTACGACGCCGACGACAACCTCGTCGGCTACTCCAAGCAGAAGGCGTTCAAGCTCAAGGAAGACATCCGACTCTTCCGCGACGAGGACATGACCGAGCCGTTGCTGGTCATCGGGGCACGCAGCGTCATCGACTTCTCCGCCGCCTACGACGTCATCGACCCGCGCACCAGCGAACACGTCGGCAGCCTGCGGCGTCTCGGGTTCACGTCGATGCTGCGTGATAGCTGGGAAATCCTCGACGCGCACGAGAACGTCATCGGCAAGATCGAAGAGGACAGCACGCTCAAGGCCGTTGTCCGGCGTGTGGGCGATGCCAGTTGGCTCTTCCCGCAAGCCTTTCATGCGGACGTCAACGGGCAGACCGTTTTCATCGCCAAGCAACGGTTCAACCCGTTCGTGGCGAAGATTGATCTCGACTTCAGCATGGACACCGGCCGACTCCTGGACCGCCGACTGGGCTTGGGCGCAGCAGTCCTGCTCGCGGCGATCGAAGGACGCCAGAACTGACCGGCCGTGGGGTACTCCCTTTGGCCACACCCGTGACCACCCTATGACCGCACCGACCCGAGTCACGCCGATCGACGAGCCGCAAGCGATGACGCCGATCGAGGTGGTGCCTTGCCCGCTTTGCGGGGCGGACGTTCCCGACGAGGTGCCGCGCTGTCCGAACTGCGGGTACGCGCTTGCCCACTCGCTCGCCTATGCCAGCGGCTCCGATGACGCGCCGCAATGGTTGGTCGAAGTGAGCCGGCTGCCGTGGCTCGCGTCGTGGAACACGAGCTTGCGCGGCCTGTGGCCGTGGACATTCTGGCAGACCGTCCAACCTCGGCACACGCCCGTCGTCCGGCGACTCGTCGGCTATGGGCTCGGCGCGACGGCGTGGACCGGTGGGCTACTGACGATCTGCTGCGCGGTTGTGCTGACGATCGACACCCACTATCGGAGCAACCGCGGCTGGTTTGGCGGGCAACTCGGCG
>JBCDCH010000021.1 GCA_039182125.1 Planctomycetota bacterium | reverse complement strand
CACGAACTTCTCGCTCACGGCCTTGCATGCGGTTACGGGTGGTCTGAGGTGTGCCCTAGCGCTCTCTGTCCTGTTCGCGGCGGCCTGCTCGATCAGTTCACCGGTGGTGTCGAGTTCGCCGTTCTTGAGGGCTTGCAGCGCGGCCGACTGAAGGTCGGCGAGCACCAACGAGTCGTTGTCGCCGAGTTGAAGCGTCGTCTGGCTCGCCGGTGGCTCGGCGGTCGCGGTCTGGCAGGCAACCAACGGAAGTGCCGCGAGCGTCGCGGCAACAATGGCCGCTTGCGTGGCGGCCCGACGCCAGCCGTGGTGCTTCTTGTCCTGGCACTGCGTGCCCGAGTCCGACCGATTGCACTGCGTCATACGAATTTTCCTTTGCACACTGAGTAGCACTCTGGGGCGACGAACAGGGCCGGAGGGTGCCGACCGATCGGTACAGCATACTTTCCAGCTGTACGTTTCGCACCGTCCGATTGTTCCGCGGGCGTTTGTTCCGCATCGGCCCGTTGGCGCGACGGGACTAGCATGCGCGACGCCGCCCGCAGTTGCGGTGTTACCCCCGACGCCCCGCACAGACCGACCTTTCAAATGTCCAGCCTGCTTCACACCCTCGAAACCGCCTTCACCGACGCGATTGCCCAAGTTTGTGCCGAGGTATCGGGCTTTGACCGTTGCGAGATCAACGCCGCGGTCGCCCCGTCGGCCAACCCGAAGTTCGGCGATTATCAGTGCAACGCCGCGATGGGCCTGGCCAAGAAACTCGGACGTAAGCCGCGCGACATCGCCCAAGACATCGTGGATAAGTTCGCGGCCTGTGCGATGGTCGAGAAGCTCGAAATCGCCGGGCCGGGGTTCATCAACGTCACGCTCTCCCCGGTATGGATCGCCGGACAGTTGAACCACGCCGGCGAGGTAGCGCCGGCGGGGCCGAAGCAGACCGTCGTCGTCGAATACTCGTCGCCGAACATCGCAAAGCAGATGCACATCGGTCACCTCCGCGGCACGATCCTTGGCGATGCGATCGCCAGGATCATGCGCGCGCTGGGCCACAACGTGATTCGCCAGAACCACGTCGGCGACTGGGGTACGCCCTTCGGCATGCTCATCGCCCACCTGCGGGAGGTCGAAGCCGACGCCGAGGCGGGCATCGGCGACCTTGATCAGTTCTACCGGGATTCCAAGCAACGATTCGACGAAGATCCCGCCTTTGCCGACACCGCCCGCGCCGCGGTCGTCGCGCTGCAACGTGGAGACCAACCCGAGCGGGCCGCCTGGCAACGACTCGTCGACGAGACCCGCAAGCACTATCTGGCCGTTTACAAGCGGCTCGGCGTCGAGTTGACCGTCGACCACGAACGCGGCGAGTCGTTCTACAACGAGTGGCTACGGCCGATGGTCGACGAACTGCTTGAAGCGGGCGTCGTCGAAAAATCCGACGGCGCGACCGTCAGTTTCCAGGGCGGGTACAAAGCCCCGCTCATGGTCGAAAAGTCCGGCGGGGGCTTCGGGTACGGCACCACCGACCTCGCCGCGGCGGAGTACCGGGCCAAGCAGCTCAAAGCCGACCGCATCCTGTACTTCGTCGACTACCGGCAGAGCCAGCACTTCGCGCAGGTGTTCGCGACGGTCAAAGCGGCCGGCTGGATCCCGGACGGCGTGTCGCTCGAACATGCCGCGTATGGCACGATCATGGGCGACGACAACAAGCCGCTCAAAACCCGCAGCGGCGACAACGTCAAGCTCGGCGACGTGCTCGAGGAAGCCGTCCGCCGGGCCAAGGAACTGGTCGACGATAAGTCCTCAAAGCTCCCTTCCGAGGAACGCGTCGCCATCGCCGAGGCGGTCGGTATCGGTGCGGTGAAATACTTCGACATGGCCCGCGATCGGACCAGCGATTACGTCTTCGACTGGGACGCGATGCTCAGCCTCAACGGCAATACCGCGCCGTACCTGCAGTACGCCTACTGCCGATGCCGCGGCATCTTCCGCAAGGGCGGCGTCGACTTCGAAACGTTTACGCCGCAGCTGCACGAACTCGAACCCAACCACGAACTGCCACTGGCCAAGCACATCCTGCGCTTCCCCGAAGTCGTCGAACTCGTCGCCCGCGAGCTCAAGCCGCACCACCTTTGCACCTACCTCTACGAACTCGCATGCATGTTCAGCGGCTTCTTCGAGAACAACCCCGTCCTCGGCAGCGACGAACAAACGCATCGTCTCTCGCTCTGCCACGCGATGGGGCAAACGCTGGCGACGGGTCTGGGCCTGCTCGGCATCGAACATCCCGAGCGGATGTAACGGCGACGCGGTTCCTGAAAGTGAGATACCGGGGCTGCACCTACGCTTTGCCATGCGTCTGATCGATCCCCCTGTCACGCCGCGCATCCCCGAGCCGCGTCGCACCGTTTACCGCTGGTTCTTCTACGCCGCGGCGATTTACAACATGATTTGGGGCGTGGTGGTCATCTTGGCGCCGGGGTGGACGCTGGAGTTGGCAACGATCGAGACGACGCCGGTGACGAACCTGTTCTGGCAGTGCATCGGGATGTTCGTGCTAGTCTTCGCGCTAGGCTACTGGTCTGCCGCACGGGATCCGGAGCGCTACGCGCCGTTCATCCTGATCGCGACGCTCGGCAAAATCTTCGGCCCGATCGGGTTCGTGTACGGCGCGTTCTATCTCGAGGCACTACCGAAGTGGCTCGGGGCGACGATTCTCACCAACGACCTGCTGTGGTGGCCGGCGTTCTTCGCTTTCTGCTACGAGACGATGCTCAAGCGCCGCGGGCCGAAGGTAACGTGAACGCAACGCCCACGGGCGTCTCCGTCGCCACCGCTACACAATGCGGATATGCTCAGGGCTGATGAAACTCACCCTGCGCATCATCGCCGAAGTGTTGCTCATCGCCGCGATCGTGCTTGTGATCTGGGCGACGTGGCTGCCCAGCCTGAGCGTCGGTGAGAGATAAATACAGAAGTGCCGAGAGATGAGATGACGAAACTCATTCCTCGGCACTTCTGCATTTACCCCATCATTCCGCCACTTACTCGCGCGGCGGCTCGATACGGACGATCTCCGTATCGACTCCGCGCCGCACCGTCAGAACGATGTCCTCTTCGGGCGTCTCCTCACGCAGTGCTTTGTATACCTGAGTGAACTGCTCGATCGACTCGACCGGAAGCTGGTTGATGTCGGTAATCAGGTCGTTGAACCCGAGGGTTCCGGTCTGGGCAGCCGACTGCGGGCGGATGAACGAGACAACGACGCCGGTGGTGTCGGGGTCGGCCTTGAGATTGTACAAGTCGGCGAACACGACCTCGCGGACAGTGAAGCCGAGGTCTTCGAAGTACTCTCGCTCGACGGCGTTTTCCTGTTGCGGACGCTCGCCGAGGGTGACCGGGACGTCGAGGCGTTCCACGCCATCGGGCGTGTCGCGGATGACGGTGAGCGTCACCTCTTCGCCAACCGAGCGACGCATGAGTGAGCGTTGGAAAATCTCGGGTGCTTCCTCGGGCGTATCGCCTTGCGGGATCTTCGCGCCGTCGACGGCGATCACCATGTCGCCGCTCTGCACGCCCGCTTCGGCGGCGGGGAAGCCGTCGATCACGTCGCCGATGACCACGGTCGGCGTGCCTTCGAGGTCGTAGAACTTGGCGATTTCCTTGTCGAGCAGGCCGCTGAGTGCGGCGACGCCGAGGTTGGACATGCGGATCGGACTCTCGGGCGTGGGTGGATTTTCGAGGGCGGGCAGGAAATCGCCGGCCGGGTGGAACTGGCGCGGCGCATCCTGGAACGCCGAACGCATTGCTTCGCCGTTGCCAATGTCCATGAACGGGGCGTGATCGTCGGACGAGTTGACGAAGCCGACCGCGACCCCGTCGGTGTTGAACACCGGCGAGCCGATCATGCCAAGGCCCGACGAACTCACCAGTGTCTGCGGCACCGGACCGCGCACGTTCGCCATCACCCGGCTCACCTGCACGTATGGCTGGTACATCGCCGGCTTGCCCATCCGGCTCACGCTCACCACCAACTCGCCCGGCTCGACGACATCATCGACGAACGTCAACGGCGGCACGTCAAGCTCGACACCCTCGGCCGGCCGAACAAACGCCACGCCGTAACGCTCGTCGCGCCCGCTGAACACCGCGTCCAACTCGGTCTCGATGCCCGTGGCACGATCGACCATGATGTACTTGAAGTCGACGATCTGCTCGTTGGGGAAAAACGGCGAAAGCAACTCGAGCGAAACCATCGTGGTGCCTTGATCGTCGATGACCGTGCCGAGTCCGCGTAGCTTTTCTCGACCACGCTCGAAGTCGAACGTGAACTCGACAATCACCATCGACGCGATGGCTCGATCCTGAATCGATGCGATCGACCGGGCGTCCATGGTCGCGGCCGGAGCGACCGAGACGACTTCGGCTTCCTTGGTCACGTTGACGTTGACCTGATTCTCCGGCGCGCAACCGAACGTGGCCAGGCAAACAAGCGCTGCGGCCGACGCGATAGTGGGGTTCTTCATGGTAAATCTTGGGATGTGATGTTGCTGTTGCTTGGGTGATCCGAGGTCAATCATTCCGCGTCCAGTGGGTTCTCCGCTTCGGCTTCGACCGCTTCCTTGAGGGCGTCGACTTCTTCCTCCGCGTCATCGTCGTACTCGATCCTGAGCAGCGCCCGCGAGAGTCCGCGGCCACGTTGGATCTGTAGAAGCACCTGCTCCTGTTTCTCCTCGACGCTCTTGTCGTAGAGCGCCATGAACGTTTCGAGGTCGGTCGCGGGTTGGCCATTGATGCTGCGGATGACGTCGCCGTTTTGCATCTCGGCTTTGTCCGCCGCGAACCCGCTGCGGGTGGAGGTGATCACCACGCCGCTGTCGTCGTTGAGCCGGCGCTGGTTGGCGTAGACCCGCGTGACGTCACGGACGCTCGCGCCCCACTGTTTAAGCTCGCGCTCCTCACCGATCCGGCTCTCGAGCCGAACGACCGGCATCTCCAATTCCAACTCCTCTCCGTCGCGCAACAGCTTCGCCTTCACGATCTCGCCGATCGGCAGTTGCGCGACCATGCGGCGAGCGGCGGCGAGCTGTTCGGGGAAGCGTACGTTGGTCGGCTGGCCATTGAGCTCGAGCAAGATATCCGACACCCGCACGCCGGCCTCTTTCGCCGGACTGCCGTTGTCGACGCTGCTGATGAGCACGCCCTCGTTGACGTCGATGTCGTAGAAATCCTCGAGATCCTGCAACGGCTTTAGCGTCATGCCGAGGTCGGCACGGATCACCTTGCCGCGCGTCTTGATCGTGCCATCATCCTCGAACTCGACGGTGTTGAGGATCGCGTCCTTGACCCGGCGGGCGGTCTCCATCGGGATAGCGAAGTTGAGATTTTGCCCGGGAAAGCCGCGCGTGTTGATGCCGACGACTTTGCTGCTGAGATCGACGAGCGGCCCGCCGGAGTTGCCCGGAGCGATCGGCGTATCCATCTGAATCCAGTTGGAGAAGTTGCCGGTCTCGTAGCCGTCGATGTCCTGCTCGGTCGGGTAGAAGGTCCGCTCGGTGTTGGACACGACGCCCATGGTCAGCGTGCGGGCCAAACCGAACGGCGTCCCGATCGCGATGACGTCCTGCCCGTAGATCAGCGAACCGCTCTCGCCGAGTTCGGCGTAGGGAAACTCGATGCCCTTCTCGCGAATCTCATCCATGTCGAGCTGAACGACGGCGAGATCGGTCCAGTGGTCGTCGCCGATCAGGCGGGCGTTGACGCGTTCCTTGTTCGCCAGGGTGATCTTGATCTCCGCGGCCCGGCCGGCCACGTGGTAGTTGGTCAGGATGTAACCCTCGGGGCTGAAGATCACACCGCTACCGGTGCCACGCTGGAACGTCCGCTTGCCCTGGCGATAGACCTCTTGGGCCACGTCGAGGCGGACGACGGCGGGGAAGACCTTCTGTGTCACATCGACCACACGCTGCGGCGTTGCTTCGACGAACACCCCGCCACCACCGGTGACGGCCGCGTCGGCCACGCCCTCACGGGCCTCCTCGGCCGCTTCCTCGAAGTCGGCCGGCTGGGTCGATGGCTTGGTGGACGGCTTGGTCGTCTGCCCGAAGGCTAGCGTCCCCGACGCCAGCAACATCGTGATGGCGAGCTTGGTCATGCGTGGATCGATCATGGCTGTCATTACTCCTGAATGGGCTGACGGTAGCGGCATTTTGAGCGGCGACCAACCAAAGCCGTGGAACCGCGTGGCCATGCGGTTCCGAAACAATGTGCATAACCCGTCGCGCACCGATGGCCGGCGCGGCGCTCGGGTTGCCGGCTTTACCGTCGCGGTCATGCCATTCGCTTCCGGTTCGATCAGTGCCCGCCGATTCGTCACGACCGGCGACTTCCCGAAGATGCCCGACGAGGAACTGCTCGCCAAGCTCGCGGAGTTCCGCCTGCAAGTATCTAACGTGGGCCTGCCCGACGAGGTCGAGGCCGGCTTCTGCGGCGGGCGACACTTGTTCGACAAGACCTTCGACTTTGGCAACAACGTCTACGCTGACGCCATCCACCTCGGCATCCGCATCGACACCAACAAGGTTCCCGGCGACATCAAGAAGGCGTACCAGACCATGGAGGAAGACGCCCTGGCCTCGGCCAACCCGTCCGGCTTCATCTCCAAAGCCCAGAAGCGCGAGGCCAAACAGAACGCCGAGCGGCGGTTCGACGACGAACTCCGCGCCGGCACGCACCGCCGCTCGAAAATGACCCCACTACTTTGGGACCTGCCCCACGGCACGCTCTACGGCCCGACCTCCAACGCGATCGTCGAGAAGACCGCCGAACTGTTCCGCCGGGCACTCGATGTCTCACTCGTACCGCTCAGCGCCGGGATGCTCGCATTGCGTCATCTCGAAAGTTCGGGCAAGCGCCGCAACTACGAAGACATCACGCCGACACGGTTCGTCCACGGCCCCGAAGGCGAGAGTCAGGCGGCCGAATACCCCTGGATCGCGAAAGGCCCGGAAGCCAAGGACTTTCTCGGCAACGAGTTTCTCGTCTGGCTCTGGCACGAAACGCTGCACGGCCAACGCACTGTCGGCGAGACCACCGTGTTCTTCGACAAGGCGTTGGACCTGGATTGCGTCTTCGGCATGACCGGCCGCGACGGGCTCCGTGGCGACGGGCCGGCCAACATGCCCGAAGCGCTCGACGCCCTGCGCAGCGGCAAGGTCCCCCGCAAGGCCGGGCTGATCCTCGAACGTGCCGGCAACACCTACAACCTCACGCTCAACGCCGAGACGTTTGCCTTCGGTGGCCTCAAGCTCCCCGACGTCGAGGAAGCCGACTCACCCCGCGTGCTCTTCGAAGAGCGCATCGCCCTACTGCGCGACTTTGGCGAAGTGGTCGATGGCCTGTTCTTCGACTTCCTCAAGGTCCGCACGAGCAGCGGCTGGGAAAGCAACGTCGACGACATCCGCGCGTGGATTCTCAAGGCCTCCGCCCGAGCCGTGCCCCGAGCGGCGTAAGGCTTACTCCCCGGCCAATGTCGTCCACTTCTCCGACGGCACGCGGGCCAGCAGTTCGAAGCCACCTTCACCGTCGGGCTTCATCACGTACGCCACGCCCTGCGGAGCCGGGTAGATGCCCGACACCGCCTCGAACGGGTCATCGTGGCCGACAAGCACCGTGTTCACGCCGTCCGCCGGCACCGCAGTGACCAACGGCATCACACGCTCACGCATCAGAGCCTGCTGCTCGGCGGTGTAATCCTCGGCCGGATAGAAGTTCAGGGCCGGGTTCTTCTCGTACCGTCCGAACGCGAGATCGGCCGTCTGCCAGGCACGAAAGTACTCGCTGCTGATGACCTCCCCGACGGGGATCTCCAGCGCACGCCAAGCGGTACCGATGGCTTTGGCCTGATGCCAGCCTTCCTCGGAGAGCACGCGCTGGGTCGAGCCGTCGTTGACATCGGCGGTGACCTGGTCGGCGTAGTCTTTCTCGGTCTGGGCGTGGCGGAAGAAGACGACATGTCCCCCGCCGCGCAGGGCTTCGACCAACTCGGCATCGCTGAGCTTGTTCTCGAAGTTGTCGTTAGCCAGCTCGGCTTCGGACTTCTCGGCGTCGGCGGCATACGCGGTGGTCGGCTCGGCGGCGAGGACACCGGTCAGTAGGGTCATGGCAAGCAAGTGGATCATGCCCGCAGCGTAGTGCGATTGAATCTCAACGCCAAGCCAAGCGGTGCGACACACCGTACCGCCAACCATCTCGCGGCGACGTGAAGCCCCGCTAAACTCCCGAACATGGAATGGCTCATGGGCATCCTCGGCTTGCTGGTCGGTGGGATCATCGGCAGCCTCGCGGCAGTCGCGAAGTTTCGCACCGCCACCGCCGTGGCTGCCCAGCGGGCCGACGCCGCGACCGAGGACGCGAAAACCAAAGCCGCCGACGTCGAGCAATGGCGTGACCTGGCCAAGGACGCCGACACCCGCGCCGCCCGGCTCGAGGAACAACTTGCCGCCGAGAAGCAGAACCTCGACCAGCAACGCAAGCTCCTCACCGACGCCGAGGCGAAGCTCAAGGAGACCTTCGCCGGCATGGCCGAGCGTTCACTCGGCACGAGCAACGAGCGCTTCCTCGACATGGCCAAGGCCCGCTTCGACACCGACGCCGAGAAACGCAAGCTCGAAACCGATGCTCTGCTCAAGCCGCTCCGCGAACAACTCGAGGCCTACCGCACCCGCCTCGCCGAGGCGGAGAAACAGCGCGAAGATGACAAGGCCAAGATCGTCGAACAGCTCGGCAAAGTCGCCGAGGGCCACGCGAAGCTCGGCGTTCAAACAACCCAGCTCGTCACCGCCCTGAGCAAGCCGACCACCCGCGGCCGATGGGGCGAACTCCAACTCGAACGCCTCGTCGAAATGGCCGGGCTAAACGAGCACTTCGACTTCACCACGCAGGCCCATGTGAATGGAGATGAGTCCGCCGCCCGCCCAGACATGGTCGTCACCATGCCCGGCGACCGCACCATCATCATCGACGCCAAGACCCCCGGCGAAGCGTTCATGGACGCGGTCGAATGCACCGACCCCGAGCAACGCGACCGGCTGCTTGCCGTCCACGCCAAGAAGCTCTCCGAACACGCGACCACGCTCGGGCAGAAGGCGTACTGGAACCGCTTCGACCGCACACCGGAGTTCGTCGTGATGTTCGTCCCGGCCGAGGCGTTGCTCTACGCCGCGGTCGACAAGCAGCCGGGCCTGATCGAAAAGGCCCTGCAAAACAAGGTGATCCTCGCCACGCCGACGACGCTGATCGCGCTGTTGCGCACGGTCGAGCTCGGCTGGCGCCAGCAGCGCGCCGCCGAGAACGCCGAGGAGATCCGCCTGCTCGGCGTCGAGTTGCACAACCGCCTGCGCGTCTTCGCCGAGCACTTCCACGACGTCGGCCGATCCCTCGACAAGTCCGTCGCCAGCTACAACAAAGCCGTGTCCAGCATGGACCGCAATCTCGCCACCACCGCAAGAAAGCTCGACGACCTCGGCAGCGCCAGCGACAAGGCGTTGCCGGAAATCGAACAACTCGACCGCAACGCCGCGGAGACGAAGTTGGTGGATGGGTAGTTTTCATGTAGCCCCGGCACAACGTGCAAGGTTACGTTTTCACTCGCCAAACACCGCAGGCTTACCGACGCTCTCGCGGTGTTGCTGCGCGAGTTGCTGCATGGCTTCAAGCACATCAACGTAATCGGGATCGGTCGCGAGGTTGCGGGTTTCGAGGGGGTCGGTTTCGTAGTCGTACAGCTCGGTGGCAACGACGGGGCCGTCGGTTTCGCCCTCGTGTTTGGCGTTCTGCAGACGCCATTGGATCAGGCGGTAGCGGTCGGTGCGGTAGGCGTAGCCCATCATCGAGTTCGAACCGCCACCGCGGGGGTATTGGCTGACGGCGACGTCCTTCACGCGATCCGCGTCGCCAGACATGATCGGAACCAGCGAAGCACCGTGCATCTCATGGGGCGGCTCGATCTCGGCCAGATCCAACAACGTCGGATACACGTCGACGAACTCCACCGGACTTGCGTTCACCGCGACCGGCTCAGCGATCCGCGGATCAACGATAATCAATGGGCTGCGCGTCGCCTGCTCGTAGTTGGTGTGCTTGCACCACATGTCGTGATCACCGAGGTGCCAACCGTGGTCGCCCCAGAGAATGATGATGGTGTTGTCAGCGAGGCCGGTCTCGTCGAGGGCGTCGAGAAGCTGCCCGACCTGCGCGTCGATGTAGCTGGTCGCGGCGTAGTAGCCGTGGATCAGTTCGAGTTGCACGTCCTCGGGGATCGGGCCTTCGTCGACGACGTCGTAGTTGCGTAGCTCCCAGCCGGGCTGGGTCGCGAAAGCCGGCGCACCTTCGGGCGTTTCGCGGAACTCAGCCAACTCGAAGTCGTCGCGGTCCCACTGGTCCCAGTACTTGCTCGGCGCGTTGAACGGCAGGTGCGGCTTCTGGAAACCGACCGCGAGGAAAAACGCCTCGCCGCTCTCGGCGTAGCCCTCCAACCGCCCCGCCGCGTAGTCGGCCATCGCACCATCCACATACGCCTCGTCCGGCACGTCGGCCTTGTCGATCGACGGCTTGCCGTCGGGGAAAATCACTTTGAGTTGCGCTTCCCAACCGGGCGGCAACTCCGTGTTCGCACGGACCTCTTCGATGTGCGCGACGACATTGAGGTCTCGGTAGGAAAACGTCTTGTCGGCGGCATTCTCCACGTACACGAACGGTTCGGACCAAGAGACTTCGTCCATGCTCTCGTAGCCGCCGGCGCTGCGCGGGTCGAAAATCTTGCCCATGCCGACCGACGCGTAGCCGGCTCCCTTGAACGCGCCGGGTATCGTCACGACATCCGGCAGCGCGGCACGCATCTGCGTCTGCAGGTCCCAGACTTTCGTCGTGTCGGGCCGCAAGCCGGTCAGTAGCGACACCCGACTCGGGGCGCAAACGGCTTGTTGACAATGGGCATTGGTAAAGATCGTGCCACGCTCGGCAAGACGATCCATGTTCGGCGTCTTCGCCAACGGATCGCCGAACGCCCCGATGGCCGGCTTGAGATCATCGACCGCAATGAACAGGACGTTCACCTTGTCCGCGTCCTGTGCGAATGCACCGACCGAAAGACCGAACGAAAATGCAGTGGCCGCGATGAGTTGAGAAAGTCGCTTCATGGTTCTGCCTGCTTCGAGGGTGAAGAAAGCCAAAGGCCTGCCCGTGGTACCACTTTAACAAGGCCGTGTCGATGGATGCGGCCATGCCGTGGTGGCGTTCCGACGTACCGATCGAACCGCGTTGCGGAGCAACGCAGCTTGGCGTGTTACTGCAGAACTGGCATCTCGAACCAGCAATCGCATCGACGTATTTGGGGCTCGACACGCTCCAAGGTTGACTTCGCCTGATTACTCGGCGCAAGCAAAAGCCCACGCCAAACGGCATGGGCTTTTGGATTAGCTCGGACGGCGATGATCAGTCTCGCTTGCCGCCGCGGCTTCGGCGGCGGGGCTTCTTCTCGCCGTCTTCGCCGTCGTTGCGGTCGCGGTCGCCGGTGTTTTCCGGCTCCGGTTCCTCGATGCCCAGTTCCTGCATCGCCTGCTTGCGGCTGAGTTTGATGCGGCCTTGGTCGTCGATGAGGATGACCTTGACGTCCATCTTGTCGCCGGGCTTGACGATGTCGCCGACGCTGTTGACGTAGTGATTGGACAGCTCGGAGACGTGCACGAGGCCGTCGGTCTCCGGTGCGATCTCGACGAAGCAGCCGAAGTCCTTCACCGACACGACCTCGCCCGAGTAGATGCGGCCGACCTGCACGGTCTGGCACATCGCCTCGACGATGTCGCGGCACTTCTCGGCACCGCCGACGCTCGGGGCGGCGATGAAGACGGTGCCGTCCTCTTCGATGTCGATGTTGGTGCCGGTGTCTTCCTGGAGCTTCTTGATGTTCTTGCCGCCGGGGCCGATGAGCTTGCCGATCTTCTCAGGGTCGATCTTGACGGTGATGAGGCGCGGGGCGTGGTCGGAGATCTCCGGACGCGGCTTGGGCAGCGCCTTTTTCATGTCTTCCATGATCGACAGCCGTGCTTCACGGGCACGGGCGAGGGTGTCGCGGATCGTCTGGTAGTCCAGGCCCTCGATCTTGATGTCGAGCTGGATCGCGGTGACGCCCTGGTCGGTGCCGCAGACTTTGAAGTCCATGTCGCCGAAATGGTCCTCCTCGCCGAGGATGTCGGTGATGAGAACCTTCTTGTCGCCCTTCTCGACCATGCCGACGGAGATACCCGCGACCATCGCCTTGAGCGGCACGCCGGCGTCCATCATCGAGAGACATCCGCAGCAGCACGAGGCCATCGACGACGAGCCGTTGGACTCGAGGATGTCCGAAATGACGCGGATCGTGTACGGGAAGTCCTCGAGGTCCGGCAGCACGGCGATGAGCGAGCGCTCGGCCAGATCGCCGTGGCCGATCTCGCGGCGACCGGGGCCGCGGATGGGCCGGGCTTCGCCGACGGAGTAGCTCGGGAAGTTGTAGTGCAGCATGAACTTCTGGCTGTACTCGGGGATGAGCCCGTCGACCATCTGTTCGTCGCCGCTGGTGCCGAGGGTGATGGTGCAGAGGGACTGGGTCTCGCCACGGGTGAACACGGCAGAGCCGTGCACGCGGGGCAGGACGCCGGCCTCGGCGGTGATCTGGCGGATGTCCTCGGGGCCGCGGCCGTCGGGACGCTTGCCGTCGAGGATCAGCTCGCGGACGATCTCTTCCTCGATCTCGTGGAAGTACTCCTTGGCGAGCTTGATGGTTTTGTCGCGGGCCTGGAACTGGCCGTAGGTGCCCTTCTCGCCGGGGTCGGGGGCGACGTGATCGAGCATCTCCTGGCGGTGCTCGAGGGTGGTGGTGTTGCGGTCGTTCTTGCCTGGGATCGCCTTGATCTTCTTGAGCTCCTTGGCGCTGAACTTGTGGATCTTCTTGTAGAGTCCCTCGTCCTTCTCGGGGGCACCGCCTTCCTTCTCCTTGCCGGCCTTCTCGACCAGCTCGTCGATCATCGCGACGATCTCCTTGACGACTTCGTGGCCGGCTTCGATGCAGTCGGCGACCTCGTCCTCGGGGACCTCGAACGCGCCGACCTCGATCATGTTCACCGCGTTGGCCGTGCCCGCGACGACCAAGTCGATGTCCGACTCGGCCATCTCGTCGATCGTCGGGAACAGCACCATGTCATCGCCGACGAGCCCGACGCGGCAGTGCGCAGTCGGCCCGCCCCAGGGGACGCTGCTGATCGCGATGGCGGCGCTACCGGCGATGCCGGCGATCACGTCCGGGTCGTTCTCACCGTCGAACGCCATCGTGTTCAAGTGGACCTGCACCTCATCGCGGAAGCCCTTGGGAAACAACGGGCGGTACGGCCGGTCGGCCATGCGGGCGGTGAGGATTTCCTTGTTGGTCGGGCGCCCCTCGCGCTTGAGGAAACCGCCGGGAAACTTACCCGCGGCACTGCGCCGTTCGCGGTAGTCGATCTGCAGCGGGAAGAAGTCCAGCCCCGGCCGCGGGTTGTCACGAACCACGGCGGCGAAAACGACGGTCTCGCCGTACTGGACCATCACGGCCCCGTCGGCGAGTTTGGCGAGGGAGCCGGTCTCCATGGAGAGGGTGCGGCCTGCGATCTCGCGTTCAACGCGGATTTTGCTCATCTGATTTTCCTGGTGGGCCCCAGGCCCGGCTTGGCCGGGATTTGAGATTGCAGATTCGAGATTTCAGATTGGGCGACGGTCAGTGATTCCGGCTCTGCAATCTCAAATCTCAAATCTCAAATCCCCCGCCCTGCGGGGGTTGCCGCGCGGGGCCGGGGGCCATCGGCTGGGGCGGCACGTCTTGGGATGGGGTTCAGTTACGAAAACGGCCGACACGGGGTGAGCCGTGCCGACCGGGTGGGGTTACTTGCGCAGGCCGAGCTTCTTGATCAAAGCCTGGTAACGCTCGCGGTCCTTGTTCTGAAGGTACTTCAGAGCGTTGTTACGCTTGGCGACGAGCTTGAGCAGGCCGCGGCGGCTGGAGAAGTCCTTCTTGTGCGTCTTGAGGTGCTCGGTGAGCTCCTTGATCCGCGTGGTCCAGATGGCCACCTGCACCTCGGGGCTGCCGGTGTCCTTCTCGTGGGTCTGGTTGTCCTTAACGACGGTATTCTTTTCTTCGCCTTGCAGGGGCATGGGTGGGGTTTCCTTGTCACCGGTCGCCAAGCCGAAGCCGAGCGACGGTCGAGCCAAAATGAAAATGCCCGCGACACCCGCGGACCGGTCGACATGGTAGGCACGCCCCAACGCAGAGCAACGGAACATGAGCCGCGTGCTGACAGCACGCGGCGGTGCGCATCACTCTAGATGAAGCAGTTTGATGGCTACACTCGACGATAAGTCATCTCTTTGGAGTTCCCTCTTCTCGCTTCTGTTTGTAATACTTCTTCCAATCGGCCACGATTTGCTCTTCAGACTGGATCCCGCAACGGGTAACGCTTGGCACATGAATCTTCTCAACGGGTTTGTTCCTCAAACTTCTTCCGTCAACGAGGTCTGAGCCACCACGGCTCGGCAAAGCTGTGCCACGTCCTGCAAAGCCATCGTTCGGATACATCGGGAAAACTGCAGGATTGTTCTGGTCGGGTGTGTACAGCCGACCTGCGCCCATACCTGGCCCCCCAAGGTCGAACGACTCGTTGTTCAGGTGCCTTTTGCGATCGTCAAGGCCCCAAGCGTAATCACGGAGCCAAGTTCTGTCTTCCGAGTTGAGCCCAAGAATGGTCACACTGTCGAAGCGACCGCATTGAAATGTAAAGTCGCCGGCTTCGTCCGAGTACAAACGGAGATCTTTTCGATTGCCACCTGGACGCCGGCCACCGGGACCGATCGAGACCTCGTCTAATGTCACCAAGATTTCGACCCCTGGCAATCCAACCCCATGCTCATCGACGACCCGTCCGTAGAATGTTGGCCCGAGCTCGTCGCATGCAATCGACGCAAAGAGCAGCAACGCGCAGACGACCAAACAAAACTTCATTTCACTCCCCCGCCAGCAGTTCCTCCGCCGTGTTCAGCAGCTTTTCAAGCGGCACCGGCTTGTGGAAATACGCGTTCACGCCGATCTGGCTCTCCGCGTAGATCTGGTGACGCTGGCCGTCGTTGGCGGTGATCATGATCAGGTAGGGCTTTTCGCTGGGGAGCTTGCCTTGTTTGATCTTCTCGGCGGCGAGGAAGCCGCTGCGGCCGGGCATCATCACGTCCAGCACGATCAGGTCCGGGTTCTCGGCCTCGGCGAGACTGACGGCCTGGTTGCCGTTACGAGCGGTGAGGATGTTGGCCCCGGTCGGCTCGAAGGCGGCTTCGAGCGAGGCCAGAACGTCACCGTCGTCGTCGGCGAAGAGGATCGTCTTGCCGTCGAGGGCGCTGTCGGTGGCGGTGCCGGTGGGTGTGCTGGGGTCGGACATACTGCGACAGTGTACGAAAACTTTCGGCCCGGACTCAAGGGAAAGCCGGTGCCGCGTCCGATAACTTCGGCATGCACCACGTTGATCGCCTGCCGTTCGAGTTGCCCTGCCACGACCTGATGGGTCGGGTCGAAGCCGTCGGCGAGGCAGCCGGGGGCATGATCCCCGGCGAAGTCGACCGCTTGACGCAGGCGGTGGCCGATGCGGTCCGCGCGACAGACATCGGCAGCCGGCGTTACGCACTGAGCCGGGCCGGGGCGATGACGCTCTCGCTCTGGAACGCGTTGCAGGGCCATTCGAGCGGGCGCAACTTGCGAATCGCGCTGTTTCGACTTTACTTGGCCCTGACCGGCGGGCACTCGCCCCGCGAAAACGCTGCCCTCCCGTTGGCGGCGTAGCGACCGATCATCCCGGGGGATTGAGACCTTGTCCGAACAACGACCCATCCTGATTTTCGACAGCGGCCTGGGCGGGCTGACGGTTGCCGAAGCGATCACCGAGCGTTGCCCCGGCCAGCGGCTGATCTACGTCGGCGACACGGCCGGCGCGTGCTACGGCAACAAGTCGCCGGCCTTCGCGGCCGACCGGGCCGTTTCGATCATCCGCCGGATGCGCGACGAGTACGACCCCTGCCATGTCGTCATTGCGTGCAACACGACCAGCGCCGTTGCACTCGACGAGATTCGTGCGGCGATGCCGGACCTGAGCATCAGCGGCGTCGTCGAGCCGGGAGCACGGGCGGTCAGCAGTGCGGCCGGCGAGAAGTCCCGGCCGGTGCTCGGCGTGCTGGCGATGTCGGGAACGCTACGCAGCCGGGCGTATCACGTCGCACTGGGCACACGCCGGATGCGATCGCAGATCCTGCTCCGGCCTGCCCCGCTGTTGGTGCCGATGGTCGAGGAAGGCCGTGGCGACAACGACCCGCTGGTCAAGGCCGCCGTCCGCGAGTACACCCGGCCGCTGCGTCACGCCGGCGTCGACGTGCTGCTATTGGGCTGCGGACACTTCGCGGTGTATCGAAAAACTTTCGAGCGGTACATGCGGTCGGCAGTTGTTATTGACTCGGCGACCGCTTGTGCCGACGATCTCGCCCGTCGGCTGCAAGGCGTGACGCCTTCGGCCGACAACGGTGCGAGCACCGACACACAACTGCAGTGCCACGTCACGGACGACCCCGACCGTTTCCGCCGACTTGCTCGGCGTGTTTGCGGATTGCATGTGGGAACGCCGGGGCTACTGGAACTCGAACCGCCGACACCTCACGACGAAACCGATACCGCCCCGCTACGCGCGGCAGGCTGACCCGAACCTTTTCGCCATGAATCGATCGACCATATTGACACTCTGCACCGTCACGCTCGTCGCCGGCCTGACCACCGGCTGCAACCGGAGCATGGGGGTCCAGAACGACGGGATGAGCTTCCACGAGCGGCAGGCCTACCTCGCCGCCAAGGCCGACAGGTCGCCGGGGGCGATGGACCGGTCGCGCGAGATGGTGGAGGCGATTTTCATGGAGTTGCCCAAGCGGGTCATCGAACGCATGCGCGGCACCAGCGCCGGCGACATGGCACGAGGCTTGCGCAGCCCCAACCCGGCCGACCGACGCATGGCGCTACTTGACTTGGCCAGCCGAGATTTCGGCGGGCAGGCCGATTACGTCACGGTCTACAAGGGCTACGCCCAGAGCGACCCCGACCCGACCGTCCGGGCGGCTGCGATCCGTGCGCTGAACCTGACCCGCAGCGGTGAGCCGGCCGTGTTCGTGTCGAGTCTGAACGCTGACGAACCGCTGGTGCGTCTCGAAGCGGCGAAAGCCCTCTCCAACCTGCCGGACGAGTCGGCCGTCCAGCCGCTGCTGAAGGTGGCCGAGGACAAGATGGAAGACATCGACATCCGCATCGCTGCGGCCGACGCGCTCAAGCACTACCCCCAACTCGACGTGGCTCGCCGGCTGGCCAACCTCGTCGGTGACAACGATTTCTCGATCGCCTGGCAAGCGGGCCAGTCGCTCAAGTACCTCACCGGCATGGACTACGACTACCGGCCCGGCCAATGGCTCACATTCCTCAGCGAGAGCGAGAAGCCGTTCGGGTAAAGTATGAAAGCCCTCACCCTCACGCCTGACGGACCGCGGCTCGAGGCACGACGTGAGAAACCGGCGGCGGCGGGAGAAGCCTTGCTCAAAATTTGGCAGGCCGGCGTCTGCTCGACCGATCTGGAACTCGCCAAAGGCTACATGAACTTCACCGGCGTGCTCGGGCATGAGTTCGTCGCGACCGTCGAATCGGCGCCCGACACCAAGCTCCTCGGCAATCGAGTCGTCGGGGAGATCAACTGCGTCTGCTCTGCCTGCGACCTTTGCCAAAGGGGCCTGCGGGCGCATTGCCGAAACCGCACGGTGCTCGGCATTCTCGACCGCGACGGGTGTTTTGCCGAGTACACGCGCCTGCCGGCCGAGAATCTTCATGTTCTGCCCGACACTATTGACGACGACGCGGCCGTCTTCGTCGAACCCCTCGCGGCCGCCATCCAGGTCACCAAGCAAGTGCGGTTCGATGAGAAGACATGGGTCACGGTTCTTGGCGACGGGCGTCTCGGACTTCTCGTCGCCCAAGTGGTCCGCAACGCCGGCGCACCGGTTCGGCTGCTCGGCCGGCATCCGCAGAAACTCGCCCTCGCCGAACGCTGGCAAGTCCGATCACGCAACGTCGCCGACGTGAAACCACGCAGTGACCAGGACGTGGTCATCGACTGCACCGGCAGCACGGCGGGGCTTGAACTGGCGCTGAGTCTCTGCCGCCCACGCGGCACGGTGGTGCTCAAGAGCACGGTCGCGGCGGACAAACCGATGAACCTTGCAAAGGCCGTCGTGGATGAGATCACGATCGTCGGCAGCCGGTGCGGACCGTTCCGCGATGCGATCGCCGCGCTGGCCAACGGCAGCATCGACGTCGCCAGCCTGATCCACAAACGCATGAAACTGGACAACGCCGTCGAAGCGCTGGAGCTTGCCGGACGGCCGGGCGTGCTGAAGGTCATCCTCACGATGTGAGCAATCCATGGCGAACGAACTGGCAATCGTACTCTGCAGCGGCGGCGCGAACTCGATCGTGACCACGGCACTCGCGGCCCAGCGGCACCGCGTGGTGATGATCCACGCCGAGCGTTACGAACGGCCCTCGCCGCAATTGACCGCGTTCGAAAGGCAGGTCGAGCACTTCAAGCCGGAACGGGCGCAGACGATCGTGCTTCCGGCCGCGCCGCCGGTGGAACCATCGGCCAACGTCGCCGACCGGCTCGCGGACTTGTTGCCGCTCATGGGCGTCGGCGCACGCCTCGCCGCCAAGGCTGACGCGGCCGCGCTTTACCTGGGCCTTTCGGTGAGCGACACGAACGGTCTGGTCACGGCTCAAGAGTTCACGCAGCTCTGGGGGGATCTGCTACGCCACGTTTGCGGCGGACAGTGCAATGTCGAGACGCCGCTGATCGACCTGAACACGACCCAGATCGCCGAACTGGCCGCACAGGTCGACGCCCCGATGGAACTCTCGGCATGAACCGGTCGGTCCAGTTCCAACATCAAGCGGGCGACTTCTACACCGCGCCCTCGGCCACCATCGTCGGCGTTGTCGGCATTGGTACCGACGCCAACTTCTGGTTCAACAGCGTCGTCCGAGGCGACGTCGCGCCCGTCACGATCGGAGCGCGCGTCAACGTTCAGGACGGCGCGTGCATTCACTGCGACAGCGGCGTGCCCAACGTGATCGGAGACGACGTGAGCATCGGCCACGGCGCGATCGTCCACGGCGAGCGCGTCGGCCCTGGTACGCTCATCGGAATGGGCGCGGTTGTGCTCGGCAGGACGAGTATCGGTGCCCAGTGCCTGATCGCCGCCGGCTGCACCGTCCCGCCAGGCTTGCAGGTTCCCGACCGCAGCGTCGTGATGGGCGTACCCGGCAAGATCGTCCGCGAAGTCCGCCCCAAGGAACTCGACTATCTTGACTGGCTCAGCAAGCACTACGTTGACCTGGCACGCAGGTACGCCGCCGGCGACTTTCGACCGCCCGGGTCATAGCACGAACTTCGACAAGTCTTCGTCGGCCATCACTTCATCGAGCCGTTCGCGTACGAAAGCGGCGGTCACCTCGAACGCTTCGCCCTCGCGATCGCTGGCGTCGAAGCTCACATCTTCGAGAACGCGCTCCATGATCGTGTACAGCCGCCGGGCACCGATGTTTTGTTGACGACGGTTGGCGTCGTAGGCGAGCTTGGCCATCTCGGTGATCGCGTCGTCGGCAAATGTCACTGTCAGCCCTTCGGTACCAAGCAGCAGCGTTTGCTGCTTGGTCAACGCGCTGCGCGGCTCGACAAGGATCCGCTCGAAGTCCGCGACGCCCAAGTCGTCCAGCTCAACGCGGATCGGGAAACGCCCCTGCAACTCCGGCATCAGATCGCTCGGCTTGCTCTGGTGAAACGCGCCGGCGGCGATGAACAGAATGTGGTCGGTCTTGACCGGACCGTGTTTGGTGACGACGACGCTCCCCTCGACGATCGGCAAGAGGTCGCGCTGCACGCCCTGCCGCGAAACGTCCGGGCCGGACTCCTTGCCGCTGGTCGCGACCTTGTCGATCTCGTCGAGGAAGACAATGCCGGTCTGTTCGCAGCGTTCGATCGCCTGGCGGGTGAGTTTGTCCTTGTCGATCAGCTTCTCGGCTTCCTCGCTTTGCAACACCCGGCGTGCTTCGCCGACGGTTGTGCGACGGGTGTCGCGCTTCTTCGGAATCATCCCTTCGAGCATGCCCTGCATCTCCGGGTCCATCTCCGCGCCCTGCGGCCCGAACATGCCGACGACGGAGGTTTTGCGTTCGACGCTCACCTCGACCTCACGATCCTCGAGCTTACCGGCCCGTAGTTGCTCCCGGAGCTTTTCCCGACTGCGCTCCCAGCGGGCTTGTTCTTCTTCCTCGAAACCGCTCGGCTTGGGCAGGAGTTGATCGAGCAAACGATCCTCGACGCGCGTCGCCGCGGCATCCTTGACCGCCTCGGTTTGCTCCTCCCGCACCAGCGCGATCGACACGTCGAGCAGGTCTCGAATCATCGCCTCGACATCGCGGCCGTGATAACCGACCTCGGTGAACTTGGTCGCCTCCACCTTCACGAACGGCGAGCCGACCAGCGCGGCAAGACGGCGGGCGATTTCCGTTTTGCCCACGCCGGTGGGGCCGATCATCAGAATGTTCTTCGGCGATACGTCGGCGGCGACCTCGGGATCGAGTTGTTGCCGACGCCAACGATTTCGCACGGCCACGGCAACGGCACGCTTGGCGTCATGTTGGCCGACGATGTGCGTGTCGAGCGCGTCGACGATCTGCCGGGGGGTCATCTCCATGGGCAGACGTTAGCCGCCGTGTTGGCGAATCGGCTTCCGAGGCGTTCCGGCTTGACCGATGCTGTGCACGATGATGTTCGTGTTGGTGTAGACGCACGTTTCGCCGGCGATGGTCATCGCGGCGCGAACGATCGCTTCAGCGTCGAGGTCGGAGTGACGGAGCAGGGCCTTGGCGGCGCTGCTCGCATACACGCCGCCGGAACCGATGCCGATGACGCCATCGGTCGGCTCGATCACGTCACCACCGCCGCTGAGCACCAGCGAACACTCGGCGTCGGCCACTGCGAGCATCGCCTCGAGCCGGCGCATCGCCCGGTCGGTTCGCCAGTCCTTGGCCAGCTCGACGGCCGCCCGGCGGGTGTCGTCCGGATGATCGGCGAGCTTGGTTTCGAATCGTTCCATGAGCGCGAACGCGTCGGCCGCGCTGCCGGCGAAACCGCACAGCACCTTGTCGCCGTTGAGACGACGGATCTTGTTTGCGTCGGCTTTGGCGATCGTGTCACCGAGGCTCACTTGCCCGTCGCCGCCGAGGGCGACCATACCGTCGCGGCGGACACTCAGGATGGTGGTGGCACGGTATTGCATGATGGGTCAGCGTATGGCGAACTCGGCCGGCTTTCGCTTGAGTTCGGCGATCACGTAATTCTGGCGGGTGGCGTTGAGGACGCGGGTCTGGGGTGTGCTGCGAGCCTTGCCCCAACCGCGACGACGGCCATCGTCTTCGGGTTCGGCCTCGGCCTGTGCGAACACCTGCGGCGTGCTCGTCCAACGCACTAGCACCTCCGCGTCAAAAGCACCGCCGAGCAAATCATCTTCACGGCCGGGCGTGGTGACGATGAACACCCGCCGACCGTCGGCCAGCGCGTCGTTGATGGTACGAATGCCAATGAGCTTCAAGTCAGCTGAACTTTTGCCGTCGTAATGCTCACGCCGAAATGCAAGCAAGTTCGGGTCGATCGGGTTGGGCACGTCGTCTTTGTCCGCAGCCATCCAACCGAAGCTCCGCATGCCTGACCGGCTCCAGGCATTCTCCGCGTACAACTCATAACCGCCGGCAAACTGCAAATGCTGCGCGAAACCGTCGATGCCGCCAGTGAACGTGACGACCAAACTCCCCTCCGGCGCGACCCGGCGGACTGCGTTGCCGAGAGACGCATGGTTGGCATTGTCGGCTTTGGCTTTTTCGAGTGTGAAACCGAGCATGAGCGACGCTTCGTTACCGTACGCCGCGCGGGTGGTGCCGACGATGCACGCGAGGAGCACGACCGCCCCCGCTGCGATCGACGCCGCCGCCTGCGACCAACGCCCCGCGAACGCCGGGTTGTTCATCACACCCCGGCCAAGCACGAAGAACGCCCCCATCACGATCACCGGCATGATCACCATGAAGAACCGCAGATATGCGATCGAATAGTTCGGGGCGTAGTAGTACGCCGAGTACAGCAGCGCCGACGGGATGAGCCAGGCGAGCATCGTCAGCCCCAGTCGGGGTGACTTGGCCAATAACAGAAACACGCCGAACACACCGGGACCGAAAAGGAAGATCAGCCCCTCGTCGTGAATGAGACGGACGGTGCGTTCCCAGTTCTCGACGAACCAACTCACACGGAACGCCGACGATTCGTTGGTCGAGTCGTAACCGGTGAGGGTTTCCATGTGGTACCAGTTGTGGGCGTAGAGTGCGGCGACGGGAACAAGCCAAGCTAGTAAGGGCAAAGCGGCCTTGAGGTACGTCACCGGTCGCTTCCAGTAGATCGCACCGACGCAAGCCACGAACACCGCCAGCCCGAGCACGCCGTCGGTGTAGCGCACCGTTGCCGCAAGGCCGACGATCCCGCCACCGAGCATGCCGACGAGGAAGTTGCCTTTCCGCATCCACCGCAGCAACAACGCGAACCCGATCGCCGCAAGCGCCGTATCCGTCGCATGACTGTTCGGATTGACCGCGAGCGTGAAGTAGACCTGCGAACAGCCAAGCGTGACTGCCCCGAGCAACGCCGCGAAGCTGCCGGCGACCGGGCGGATGAGGTAGAACACGCCCAGCAAGCCGAGCGTCGCCATGACCGGACTCACGAGGTGCGCCCCCACGACCGGGTCACCACCGACCGCATCGGCGATGAGCATGCCGCCGGCCATGAGCGCACTAAGCCCGGCTGGGTACTTCGGGAAAACCGTGCCGTTCTCGGGCGTTGGCATGACGTACATCGCCCCGATGAACTCGTACGGCGTCTCGGGCACGAATCCCGTGTGCCCATACTCGATGAAGTTGCGCGCGCCGGTGAGATAACCGTGCTGGTTGGAACCTGGATGCGCGGGCGACCAATAGCCGAGCAGCAGGACGAAGTACCCGACCGCCACAGCAAGCATGAGCATCGACATGCCCCACCGCCGGCCACTGGCTTCATCGATGAACAGGCTTTCCGGGAGAACTCGCACGCCTGATCGTGGCGCATCCTCCTCCCGTTCTTGCGCGACCACTTCTTGATCATGCAACGCCCGCATCTCTTCCGGCACCCGCGCAACCTCGACCGACGGCTGTGGCCCCTTGACTTCGTAAACGCCAGCTTGATGCATGCCTGATTCTACACCGAAGTATCCTGACGTATCACCGCATAACACAGCACCGGGTTATGACTTAAACTCGGTTCTCGAAACTACAAAACAGCGATGTAACGACGTGCCAGCAAGCACAATCCAAACCAACACCAGCCTCAAGTATCGACGACTGTTTCCTGAAACCGCGAATATCCAACCTACCGATCAAGTAACACCGCTGCCGCAACGGCTAGAGAAGAGAAATCTCGATCTTGCCAGCCCAAACTTGCAACGCGTCAGGCCGACATCGGATACATCATTGAGGCCGGACACTCATCCCGGAGCAACATTTAACCTGCTGCGGACAAAATAATTTTGACTGACCGCGGAATCGATTGGCAGACCCTCCCTTCCCAGCGGATCACGATTTACCAAATGCAAACACCTGTGACAAACATTGTTACCATACTCGTGCGGCTCACAGTGCTGGCTTCTGTAGTAATCACATTACACACGAGCATGCAATCATACGCTCAAAAGGCGGGAACCAGCACAGACAACAGCGAAACAGAGATCATCTCGCTAAGTTTCTTTGGCGAGACCCTTCAGTTACCTGCCGACATCGACAGCACGCACATTATGATTCAGCGCAACAATCCCACCGAACAAGATCATGCTGAATTAGAGCCGCTGAAAGTCGACATGAGCTCCTCCCAAGCCCACTACTCCCTAACTTTGACAGATAAACGGCCTAGGGGCGATATCGCCTCAAGAAATATCCTTAGCTCGAATGTCCCTGGAATCTGGCGTGTCAACGAGTTTGTTTTTGTCCCGCCACCCGGCACAAGCAGGATACTGGTTGACACGACCACCAATAGAAACGACCACCGCTCGATGTCGTCATCTTCGTTAGACATACTAATCCGTTTCGTGATGAGCGGCGGCATGCAGTCACTGATCATCCGGAATGAGCTTGCGGCGGAGCTTAGTCGCGACGATCGCCGGGGCGAATTCGATTTCCAAACAGTCCTTTCACTAGTCAATGCGGAGAATCTTCCCGAAAGCGTTGGCCGGACATGGGTGCTTAATGATCTCCGTGATCACAGAAATGATGTCAACGTAGTTGATCTTGAAGACACTCGGCTCTTGATCGCGAAAACAGATGAGGTGGAAGGCAAGTCGGCCGTTTTTCGTTTCGTGGCTTTCGATGACGCGGGGAACTATCGCTTTGATGCAAAAATGACGATCGTTGGCCAACAAGCATCAGCCACGGCGGATAGCTTAATCGAGTCTTTTCTTCGCCCTCCGGCAAACGAGGAACCACCGAATGACCCCGAAGATGAATGAACCACAACGTACTTTCCTGGACCAATTTCTCACTGCGTTCAGTAGCCGTGAGTGGTTACGGTCGAATTTGGGCCTGTTTGGGAGCTTTTCAGCCTGGTGCCACCGCATTATCGACCGTTGCCCGAATGACATCGACGTGGTTTTCAGGGGCTCACTTGATGTGGACTCAAGCAGGTGGTCGGTGGTACGCCGAATACTGAACGCCACAAGAGATGAAGCGATACACGCCATTCCCGGTCGACGTTTGACCGGAACACTTCCGACATCAGTTCACCTTACTGACCTCAGGAGTAAGAGTATCGAACTGGTGAGGCTTCCTTTTCTTTCGAGCCACGGGGGCGTCGAGTTGTGGTTCCAGTCCTCAGCTGACTGGGTCGCTGACAAGGTCGTCGCGATCGAGAAGGCCGTTCTGGGTTCCGGTGTTTTACATGGCATCGACATTCTGGATCTGTGCAAGCTCAATCGTGGCATGCCCGTGTCACAAGACGCCGTCCATCAACGGCTCGAAATCAAGCGACGTACTTTTCTTCAGCCCGATCAGGCTCCACCTACGCCGAGCCGGTCTCAGCTGGAACTTGGCCTTTCGTCGTTGATGCAAGGGAGTACATCCGACCTGTATCGCGTTTCTGACGAGGAGTTCGACAACTTTGAACGACTAGTCGCCTCACATGCCGAGCGCCGGGTAGCGGTCGTTAGCTGAAACCGCTGCCGCACCCAAGTCCAACGTGACGATGGGCAAGGCCGCGCAAGTATTCCGAAACCTGACGTCCGTCCCACCGACCGGATATGATCAAGTCTGATGTCTGCCGATAACGCCACCCTCCATTGCGACGGAAATGAACTCTCTCTACCCACCCACACCGGCTCCGAAGGCGAACGTGCCGTCGATGTGACCAAGCTGCGTGGGTCTTCCGGGCTCATCACCTTCGACCCCGGCTATCGCAACACCGGCTCATGCGAATCGGCGATCACGTTCATCAACCCCGAGGAAGGCGTTCTCCGCTATCGCGGCATCCATATCGACGAACTGGCCGAGCATTGCAGCTTTCTCGAAGTCGCCTACCTGCTCATCTGGGGCGAACTGCCCACTCAGGACGCCCTGGAACACTTCATCAGCACCGTCTGCGAACACACCCCGGTCCACGACCGGCTGCTCTCCATCCTGAACGGCTTCCCGCCTGACGCATCGCCGATGGCCATGCTTTCGGCCAGTCTCAACGGCCTTTGCGGCTACCACCCCGAAGTCCTCGACGTCGACTACGAGGAACACTTCGACCTGACCGCCACCAAACTCATCGCCAAGGTCGCGACGCTCGCCGCCGCCATCTACCGCCACCGTGAAGGCAAGCTTGCCGATGTGCGCAACCGCGACGAGTGCGACTACACGCTGAACTTCCTGAAAATGAAGTTCGGCAAGGAGGATTTCAACCCCGCGATGGCCAAGGCGTTGGACCTGATTTTCCTGCTCCATGCCGACCATGAGCAAAACTGCTCGGCGTCGACCTGCCGGATGGTCGGCAGTTCCCACGCCAATCTGTTCGCGTCCTGTGCCGCAGCCATCTGTGCCCTCTGGGGACCGCTCCACGGCGGGGCCAACGTCGAGATCATGAATCAGCTCGAGTCGATCCACAACGATCCTGACCTCGACGCCGACAAGTTCATCGCCGGTGTGAAGGACAAGAAGTACCGCCTGTTCGGCTTTGGCCATCCGGTCTACAAGAATTACGACCCGCGCGCGAAAATCCTCAAGGGTCAGGCCGAGGCGGTGCTCGCGAGCCTGGACCGTGCCGATGACCCGCTGCTGGAGATCGCCAAGAAACTCGAGGCGGCGGCACTGGCCGACGACTACTTCGTAAGCCGCAACCTCTACCCGAACGTCGACTTCTACAGCGGCATCATCATGCGCGCGATGGGCATTCCGACGGACATGTTCACGGTGCTCTTCGCCATCGGCCGCATGCCGGGCTGGATTGCCCAGTACAAGGAAGTTCGCGACCAGAAGGGCAAGATCTATCGCCCCCGTCAGCTTTACACGGGCAAGACCGATCAACACGTAACGCCAATCGCCGAACGGTAAACTTCTTGCACCATGGCCGAGAAGCCGACAAGTAATGACGGTGGGAGCAGCGACAACACGCCGGGGAGCGTGACGGCCGGTTCGCTCAGCGAGTTCGCCGCCGCGTTCGAGGACAAGTCCGGCACCCACGTCACACCCAAGTGGCTCGGAAAACGGATCGGCCGATTCCGACTGCTGTCGTTGCTGGGTCAAGGCAGTTGGGGTCGCGTGTTCGAGGCCGAGGATCGTTCGCTCAAGCGGCGTGTCGCGCTCAAGGTGTTGCGGTCCCGGGGTCGCGGATCGACCAAGGAGACCACCGCCAAAGTCCTCCACGAAGCCCGCGCCGTCGCCGGACTCGAGCACCCCAATATCGCTCAGGTCTACGAGATCGGCGAGGCCCATAACCTGCTGTTCATCGCGATGGAACTGCAACCCGGCGGCACGCTCAAGGAGGCAGTCCACGCCCACGGCCCCCTTGCGGTCGACCGAGCCTGTCGGCTCTGCGCGGATGCCGCCGATGCGTTGCATTTCGCCCACCAGAACGGCGTGCTCCACCGCGACATCAAGCCGGGCAACCTCATGCTCAGCCGCACCGGGACCTGCAAGGTCGTCGACTTCGGCTTGGCGCAGATCGACGATCCGTCCGACCCGGGCATCTCCAACCGCACGGCCGGTACACCGCATTACGTCGCCCCGGAAGTCGTGTGCAACAACCCGGCCTCTCCCCGGGCTGACCTGTACTCACTGGCATGCACGTTGTTCTTCCTGCTGACCGGCCGCAAACCGTTCGAGCATCTGACCGATCCGGCCAACCGCGGCAACACCAACGAGCGAGAAGCGGTGCTGCGTGCCCAGATGGACGAACCGATCGCGCCCGTAACCGACTTTCGGTCCGACGTCCCCGATGGGCTGACCGCGCTGATGGAGCAGGCCTTGTCCAAGGACCCGTCGCAGCGACCCAAGGATCTCGGCACTTTCGCAAAGGCGCTTCGCACGTTCGCCGCCCTGCCGGCCAACGCGAGCGGATCGGTCGCGCCGTTGCCCCCGGCCGCGACCACGCCGACACCGATGACGGCTCGGCGTCCGGCCAAACGCAAGACGTCGTCGACGCCGCTGATCCTCGGTGGCGTTGCGGCCGTGGTCGTGGTCGGTGTTCTCGTCACGGCGGGCATGCTCACCGGAGACGACAGAGAAGATATCGCCGCCGTGCAGCCGCCCGCTGAAGAACCTGCCGTCGAACGCCCCGCCGTAGAGCTTCCTGCCGAGGAACCGGTAGAGACGCGACCGCCGATCATGACTCCGCCGGTCGAACGCCTCGCACCCATCGTCGTACCAGAACCCGAGGCGGAACCAACGCCGGAACCGGTCGAACCGCCCGCGGAACAAAAGCCCGTCGCGTCCGATGCGATCTCCGTGTCCGACCGTGATGCCCTGATGGCCGCCGACGGCAGTCGCGTCACCGTCGAGGGTAACGTGTCGTTCGCACGCCTCAGCGGCACGGGCAAAGTCTTCACCGTCGGCTTCGAAGGCGTCAACATCCGTGACGGCTTCACGCTCGCCTGGTTCCCGCGCGACTTTGAAGCCATGGCCCAAGCGTTCGGCGGCGAACACGGCGAAGGTATCCACGGCAACACCATCCGCGTCACCGGCACCGTCAGCATCTACCGCGACAAGCCGCAGATGGTCGTGAACAGCCCCGACCAAATCGAAGTCATTGAGTAGTCACTTCGGACGGCTCGAGTTTGCCAACGACCAGGACGTACTCGTAAACGGGTTGACCGTTACGGAGCATTTCCCGCCGGGCGATGGTGCGGCTAGGGCTGTCGGCGGTCGGCCGACCGAATACCAAGTGCTTGGGCACGAGCTTGCCGTTGATTTGGACCGGCCCGGTCGGCACTTCGTCCGGCCTGAGCATCACGAACTGGGACGACGACTCGGCCCGTACAAGCAGCGGCGTCATCCGCTCGAACCGCGTGTCCGTCAATGTCGGCCCTTCGGTCAGGTCGACCGTCACCGCGTCGAAGCGATTGCCAAAGCCGTCGTAAACCACGGTCGCCCGAGGCAACGCTGACCACTCGCCGGCGAGGCCCGGCGCGGAGGACGGATTGCAGCCAAACACCAAAAGTGCAGCAAGAAGTATCGCGACGCGCATGGGATGATTATCGGACGAAGTCGGCCATTCTCAGCAACCGCACGGACGGCCGCCGCAACCGCTCACTCGGCGGGTTCGATCGAGACGGTCAAGCCCTTGCTCTTGAACTGATCCTCGTAAAGCTCCGCCCGCTCCTTGTGTGTCACCAAAAGCAACGCGACGCCCTGCTTGTGGGCCTCGATCGTGCGGAGGGTGGCTTCCTGCTCCTTGAGCGGCGTCAGGCCGAGCACCGTGTCGATGACGTACTCGATGTCGTTCGAATCGTCATTGTGCAGCAGCACTTTCCACGGCGGGAGCATGCCCGGCGGACGCTTCTTGGGTGACGACTTCTTGTCCGACTTCGGCGGTGACTTGGTCGCGGTGCCGCCCGACTTGTTATCATCGTCCGGGTCGTACTTCGGGATGTCCTGTTCCTGATCGGCCATGGCTGCGGACCTCCTGACTGGGTCGTCGTTTTAAAGTATACGGCACCCACCGCCCCGACGATACCCTAATCGTCGGATGGACACCGACGCACGCATTTTGTTGGGCATGATGAGCGGCACCAGCGCCGACGGCGTCGATGCCGCGGCTGTTCGCATCACCGGCCGGGGACGCGGGATGTCCGCCGAGCTGCTGCGTCACACGCACGCTCCCTACGAGCCGAACCTTCGGGCACGCATCTTTAAACTTCGCGGCGACGGTCATGGCAGCTTCGCCGAGTATGCGGCGATCTGTCGCGCCCTGACCCTCGTCCACGCCGACGCGGCGAAAGCGTGCATGGACTCCGCCGGCCTGACATCAGACGACATCGCCGCGATCGCGGTGCATGGGCAGACGTTCTTCCACGAGCCGCCCGACACGATTCAGCTGTTCGACCCTGCCCTGCTCGCGTGGCACACGGGCTGTCAGGTGATCAGCGACTTCCGCCGGGCCGACCTCGCCGCGGGCGGGCAAGGCGCCCCGCTGGTCCCGTTCGCCGACTGGCTGCTCTTCCGCCATCCGACCAAGCACCGCGTCCTCCTCAACCTCGGTGGCATCGCGAACCTGACGTATCTGCCAGCGGGTTGCGAACTCGAAGACGTCATCGCCTTCGACTGCGGTCCGGCAAACTGCTTGAGCGATCACATCATGCGAACACGGGGGGATGCGGCTTTCGATGAAGGTGGCTGGAGGGCAATGGGAGGCGAGTGCAAGAGTGGGGTGGCTTGTCTCGAGATGCTCGAGGAGTTCGATTTCTTCTCCCGCCGCCCGCCGAAGTCGTTGGATGTCCCGGAGCTGATTGACAAGTTCGAGCAGAAGGCCTCCGCGCACAACTTGTTCGATCCATACCTGACGATCACAGAACACCAGCTGGGTTTCGCTCTTCGTACGGCCAATGGCATCGCGTCCCAAGCCATCGCCGAGGCACTCGTTGACATAGCCGCCGACGAGCCGACGGATGTCATCGTCAGCGGCGGCGGCTGGTCAAATCTCGACCTGCGTCGGCAGGTTATCGAGGACTCCCAAACCTACCGGCTTGATCGGATTCGCTTTGCCACGACCGCCGACCACGGCGTTCCGACTGACGCCAAGGAAGCCGTCGCGTTTGCCCTGCTCGGTGCGGCGACGTTGGACGGGGAGCCATCGAACGTGCCCAGCGCAACCGGGGCGTCGCGGTCTGTCGTGCTCGGGGCGATCACGCCACGGCCGTAACGTGACCCTCGGTCGCCGCGAGTTACACTTCCGCCTCCCGTGCAAGACCGCTCCCACATCCTCACCGAACAACGCCTGCCCGACTCCGCAAACCTCGACGCGATGTCGGCGGTCGACATCGTGTATGTGATGAACGAGCAGGACCGCGTCGCCGTCGAGGCCGTCGCGGCGGTGAGGGCCGAAGTAGCCAAGGCTGCCGACGCGATCGCGGAACGTCTGCGCCGTGGCGGGCGACTGATCTACCTCGGAGCGGGCACGTCCGGTCGGCTCGGCGTGCTCGACGCCTCCGAATGCCCGCCAACCTTTCGCGCCGATCCGCGGCAGGTTCAGGGCGTCATCGCGGGCGGCGAGGCGGCCATGTTCGTCGCGCAGGAAGGTGCGGAAGACTCGCCCGAACACGGTGCGGTCGCGGTCGATGAAAAAAGCGTCGGCCCCGACGACGTCGTTTGTGGCATCGCCGCCGGCGGGACCACGCCCTTCGTTCACGGCGCCCTCCGACGCGGCAACGAACGCGGTGCGTTCACCATCTTCGTCGCCTGCGTTCCCCACACCGGAAACGAACCCGACGTCGACGTCGAGATCCGCCCGCTCACCGGTCCCGAGGTTCTCACCGGCTCCACCCGCCTCAAGGCCGGCACCGCGACCAAGCTCGTGCTCAACCAACTGACCACCACAGCCATGGTCCTTCTTGGCAAGTGCTACGGCAATCTCATGGTCGACCTCAAAGCCAGCAACGTGAAGCTCGTCGACCGCGGTGCCCGCATCATCGCCGAGATCACCGGCTTGGACCGCGAGGCATCCCTCGCCCTGCTCGATCGCGCCGACGGCCACGTCAAGAAAGCGATCGTGATGCACAAGCTCGACGTCGATCCGGACGAAGCGCTTGCCAGGCTCGACGCGGCCGACGGTCGCCTTCGCAACGCGATGGAGGCGTAACGCCGCACCGCTTGACACATCGGATTAGTGCCAGATATCGTGGCGACATGGCAACGCGGTCGGCCGGCACCATCCTCGACGAGGCGCTCACGCCGTTGGAAAATCTCGAACAGGCGGCCGAGTGCCTGCGAACCCTTGCCCATCCCCACCGGTTGCGCATGGTCCAGCTCATGCTGCGGGGACGCTGGAGTGTCGGCGAACTGGCGGAAGCGTGCGATATTCCGCCGCATATGGCCAGCGAACACCTCGGCCTCATGCGTGATCGTGGCCTGCTTGCCAGCGAGAAGGAGAGCCGAACCGTCTACTACCGCATCGCCGAGGAAGGACTCGCGTCGATCATGAAGTGCGTCGAGAAACGGTTCGGTAGCGGATGATTTTTTTCGGCCAACGCGTCGTTGGCTGACGATGTTTCGATTGATTTTCCACAGTGACAAAAGGAGCTTCAACATGTCCCACGCCAAGACGTTCTACGAAAACATGCCGACGCAGATGAAGAAGGTTCGTGCCGCCTTGGGCGGGACGGCTGACGCGTTCGGCAAGCTGCACCACGAGACCCTCGCCGAGGCGTCGATCAGCGTTCGCGAGAAAGAGCTTTGCGCGTTGGCTGTCGGGCTGGCGGTGCGGTGCGAGCCGTGCATCTTCGCCCACGTGAAGGCATCCCTCGATGCCGGCGCGACGCCGGAGCAGTTGATCGATGTCGCGAAGGTCGTCGTGCTGATGCAGGGCGGGCCGGGCTTCATGCATGTGGCCGCCGTCATCGACGCGCTTGAAGCGCTGGGCCATGACGTGCCGCAAGGCTGAAGGTGTCCGACACCGCCGTAACTCTTGCTGCACCGCGCTACGCGGGTGAGACGACGGCTTCGGATTCGATCTCGACCTTGCAAGCCGGATCAACCAGTGCGGCGACGGCGAGGCCGGTCAGGCATGGACGGATGTCACCGAAGACTTCCCCGTGCACCGCGCCCGCCGCCGCCAGGTCGGCGATGTCGGTGAGGTAGATTCGATTCCGCACGACATCCTCGGCCTGGCCACCGAGCGACTCAACGGCATCAAGAATGATCCGCAAGGCCCTGCGGGTCTGCCCAGCAACATCGGGTGCGAAGCTGCCGCCGGGCTCGACGCCGACGGTACCGGTGACGAGAATTCGATCACCCACGCGGACCGCCCGGCTGTAACCGTTGGCCGCTTCCCAGGGCGTGCCCGTCCACACTCGGCGGCGATCTCGATAGGTATCGACCCGCATCAGCGTCCCTCGAAAAACCGTCGAAAGAGTTCGCCGGCGAGACGCCGACCGTTCGGGTCGGCGAGCGTCTTCGGATCGCGCAGTGCCTCGCGCAGTGGCAGCTTCCCGTCGAACGCGAACGGTGCCGACACCGTTCCGAGCAACCCCGGCAATCCCGGTGGTCGGAACCGTGCCTCGCCTTCGAGGCGGTAGTCGAACTCGCCGCCGGTCGCGAGCAACGCATCGGTAAGTTCGAGCAGGGCTTGGTATCGGACGGTGATGGGCACCGTGACCGAACGTGTCTGCCCGGCCGGCAGCACGAGATTCGCCGTGTTCGCCTGCCCTTCGAGCAACTCCACCTCGCGGATACTCATTTCGTAATCCACCATCGGCAGCGGCAGATCGAACGTGTTGGGGTTGGTCACCGCGACGTCGACGCCGATCGTAAACCGGTCGACCGCGACCGAATCGAGCTTAGCCCCGCGAACGAACGCGGTCGGCTTCTCGACGGTTTGGCAACCGATGGCGATCAGGAGAACAAGCAACGGAACGTAGCGTGACACGGTGGACGTATCGGCCCAACGCCCCGCGATTCGCCAGACTCGCCCGCTCGTTCGGACGTGGGAGGGGCTTCAGCCCATCTTCGTGCCGATGATGTCGGCCTCGAACACGACGGAACCGTTGACCAGGCCCTGGGCGTTACACCGAACACGACGGTGGCGCTGCTCGATGAGTTTGACAAGGATGTACATGCGACCGCCCGGGAGGACTTCCTTGCGGAACTTGCAGTTTTCGATCCCGCCGAAGCCGATGAACCCCTCCCAGCCAAGTCCGACCTTGGTGTAGTAACTTGCGACCTGAGCGGCGGCTTCGAGCATGATCACACCCGGCAGCAACGGCCGGCCGGGTATGTGACCTGGAACCCAGAATTCGTCATCGCGGATATCCTTGAAGCCGATCGCCCCGTCGTCGGCGACGTGGCAGATGCCGTTGACGTGAAGCATATCGCCGCGCTGCGGGTTGATGTCTTCGATGGCCGGAATGTCATCGAGTTGGCGGTCGAGGTCGAGGTCACTGAGGTCGTAAAGAACGGTGGGCGGCATGGCGGTCGGTTCGGGGGCGGATCGGGGGAGAAAGCGGCAAAGCCGCGGACGGCCCGGGTTTGAGGACCGGCGTCCACGGCTTTGCCGGGGAAATCCGTCAAGTGGTGATTAATGCGGCATTAATCGCCGGTGCGGACTTCCAGGATCTTCACGCGAACTTCCTGAGCGGCGTTCTTGATCTCCTGCATGCGTTTGCGGACGCGGGTGCCGGCGGCCTTGTTGCCACCAACGGCCTTTTCGACGTCTTCAGAGGCTTCGCTGATCAGTTCCTTGAGCTTTTCAAATTCCGGCATGGGCATGATGGTCTCCAACGGGTTGGGTGTGACGGCGGGGGTAAACGTGGGTTCTTCCGGCGACGGGGCCGGTTCGCGTTTCGATGAAACCTAATGGGCCGGAAACCCGTCGTCAAACGCTCTGACACCGGTTCAGCCGCAAAAATCGCTCATGCGGGTGCTTGCACTGCCGACGCATGGGCTGCGGTTTTGGCCCGACTGCCACGGCAGTACGCCTCGAACGCGGTCTTGAGTTTCCGCGTGATCGGCCCCGGCACTCCTCGACCGATCGGGCGACCGTCGATCCGCGTCACCGGGATCACCTCGGCGGCCGTGCCGGTCAGGAAGCACTCGGCGGCGGAGTAGAGATCGTGGCGGATCAGCGTCCGCTCGGCCGCGTCGATGCCGATCTGCCCCGCGATCCGCAGCACCACGGCCCGCGTCACCCCGTCGAGAATGCCGTCAGCCTTGGGCGGGGTGTACACGGTGGTGCCCTCGACGACGAAAATGTTGTCGGCCGTGCATTCGGCAACCTGACCTAAGTGATTGAGCATCACCGCCTCGGGAACGCCGGCATCGTTCGCCTCGATCTTGGCCAAGACGCTGTTGAGATAGTTCAAACTCTTGACCCGCGGCGGTGTGGCGTTGGGGTGGTTCTTGGTCCAACTGCTGGTGATGATCGACATGCCGTTGTCGTACATCTCCTGTGGGTAAATCCGGATCGTCGAAGCAATGCAGAACACGGTGGCCCGCGAGCAACGATTGGGGTCGAGGCCCAGATCACCCACGCCGCGGGTCACGACCAACCGCAGATAACCGTCGCTGAGCCCGTTGGCGGCGAGGGCATCGTGCATGGCTTTGGACAACTCGTCGGGTGTGTACGGGATCGTGAGCCGCAAGGCTTTGGCCGATTCGAACAACCGGTTGATGTGGGCGCGTTCCTCGAAAATGTGGCCGTCGTAGGCACGAATGCCTTCAAACACGCCGTCGCCGTAGAGCAAGCCGTGGTCGAACACGCTCACGGTTGCATTGGCTTGGGGGACCAGCTCGCCGTTCATCCAGATTTTCAAGTCAGCCGACATCGTTCCTCCGCGGTGGGTTCATTCATTAGCTTACCAGCTTCCCGTCCTTGAGGACGAGATCACGGTCCGCCGTTCTCGCCAACGCGCGATCATGCGTGACCATCACGAGCGTCTGGCCACGCTCGGCGTGGAGCCGACCGAGCTCTTCCATGATCTTCTCGCCGGTCTCGAAGTCGAGGTTGCCCGTCGGCTCGTCGGCGAGCAATAGCTCCGGCTCGTTCATCAGCGCCCGCGCGATCGCCACCCGTTGCCGCTCCCCGCCGGACAACTGCGACGGGCGGTGGTTCAGGCGGTCGGCCAATCCGAACAGGTCGAGCAGGTCCGTCGCCCGCTGCCGCATCGTCTTCTTGTCCGGCTGACCGGCGTGCGGGACCATCGCCGCCAGCTGCGTGTTCTGCAGGACGTTCAACTCCGGCAATAGGTGGTAGAACTGGAACACGAAGCCGATCTTCGTGTTGCGCAGCAGCGCCTTCTTGCCGCGTGGCACCTCCTCGCCGAAGAGGCGAACCATTCCTTCGTCCGGGTCGTCGAGCAGCCCCATCAGGTGGAGTAGCGTGCTCTTGCCGCTACCACTGCGGCCTTCGATGGCGAGAAACTCGCCCCGCTTCACCGACACATCCACACCGCGCAGCACCTCGACCTGCGCCTCTCCCATGAGATAGGTCTTGCGCAAGTCGCGGACATCGATCAGCGGTTCGGACACGGGCACACCGTAGGGCGGAACTAGCCGGTGTACCGCATGTGCGACGGCCCCTTGGGTTTGGGCAAACCCAGGTGCGGGCCCTTGTCGGCCCAGTTAAGCCACTCGGGATGGCGGATGAGGAGGTAGCCCAGCGCGGCCCCGCCGAGGTGGGCCGCTTCGCCGCCAGCGTTGTTGCCGTTGGTGAACACCATGAACTCAGCATATCCCAGCAGGAGCAACGCCATGGTCTTGAGTTGCATTGGCAGGATGCCGTAGACCAGCTCGGTGGCGTTGGGCGCGATCACCGCCGCGGCCGCGAGGATGCCGAACACCCCCGCCGATGCCCCGATCAGCGGCGTGCTCGACGTCGTCGAGAGAATGCCGGCCAACGCGAACATGCCGTAGATCACCGGCCCCGCCACGCCGCAGAGCAAGTAGAACGCGAGGAACCGCCGTCGGCCGAGGTAGTTTTCGATGAGCGAGCCGAAGAAGTACAGCCCGATCATGTTGCCGAGCAAGTGCCACCCACCGGCATGAAGGAATTGGAAACTGATCCAGCGCCAAAGTTGGCCGCCGAAGACGGCGGTGTCGGCACTGAAGAACCCCCAACGCTCGATCGGTGCAACCCGGCCGATGGGGATCATCTTGCCTTGCTCGGCCAGCTCGATGGCCTCCAGCACCGGTACATAGACCTCGACGACATTCCCGTCGATGTTCACCTGGCCTCTGCCATAGGCAAAGTCCGTGTTCATCAGGAGAAGATCGATGATGAAGACGGCGACACAGATCGCGATCAACCAAGTCGTGACCGACCAGCCGGACATCTGGCCGATCCCCGCACCGCTCATACCCACGGCGTTGGTCGGCCTGCTACGCACATAGTCGCGGTCATTGATGCCCATTGATAACGATGTTAGCGCCGAGCGGCTCGGAGGTTGCAAGCCAGGCTACCGAACAGCCGTACCTGGGTTGGGGGTTCGTAACCATCGCATCTTGCCCATACACTCAAGGCGTGCCGCAAGCCGCCGAATCTGCCGGGCCCGCACGCGAGATCGACCGTCCCGTCGGTCAAGACGGCCGCGAGAAGTACGGCACCGAAGAACTCGCGACCGTCCTCTCCCACTACGACCTGGGCGTGATCCAACGCATGCGCGAGTTCAACCGCGGCTCTCGCAAGGCGCCCAAGCTCCAGATCGACACCGACACGGGTCGCTTTCTGCTTAAGCGTCGCGCCCGTGGCCGGGACGACCCGTTCAAGGTCGCGTTCTGCCACGCGCTGCAGCTGCACTTGGCCGACAAGCAGTTTCCGCTGCCTCACCTCATCGGCACGCGGCGGGACAACAACTCCATGCTGCAATGGGAGGGCGCGATTTACGAGATGTTCGAGTACATCCCCGGCAGCGGCTACCCACAGACCCTCGAAGCCACCTACGACTCGGGCCGAGTGCAGGCGGTGTACCACACGCTGCTCGACAGTTTTTCCGCCCAATGGGAGCCGCCGCGAGGCAGTTACCACGAAGCGCCGGCCGTCCGCAAAGGGCTCGGCACCATCGCCGAAGCCATGCGTGGCAAGAAGGATGTCCGCGCCAGCTGCAAGTTCCTCGCCGACAGCTACGCCGAGGCCGCGACGTTCGTCAACGACGCCGGTCTCGCCGGCTGGGCCGACCAGATCGTCCACGGCGACTGGCATCCGGGCAACATGCTCTTCCACGAGGATCACGTTGTCGCCGTCATCGACTACGACTCGGCCCGCAAGCTCCCCCGCATCATCGACACCGCCAACGGCGCGTTGCAGTTCTCCATCCTCGGCGGCGGCGACGACGTCTCGAAATGGCCGAGCCACATCGACCAGTCCCGCTTCAAACGCTTCCTCCGCGGCTACGACGCCGTCGCCCAACTCTCCACTGCCGAGCTGCGTGTCATTCCCGCCTTGATGATCGAGGCGCTCATCGCCGAGGCGGTCTTCCCGATCGCGGCGACGGGGCAGTTCGGCCGGCTCGAGGGTGGTGCGTTTCTGAACATGGTCGTCAGTAAAATCCAGTGGCTGCAGAAGTCGACCGACGACCTCGTGGCGATGGTCGCGGACTAAACTGACCCCGGAGGCCCGTGATGTATCGACATGCCTTTTCGCTGACGCTGCTGCTGATGTTGACGGTCATTTGCACGGCCGCCGCGGCACCGAACCGCCTGGAGCGGCTCGTCGCCGACCTCGGCTCCGCCGACCCGGAAGTCCGAACGACGGCACGCACCCAGCTCATGGACCTCAACGCCCGCCAACTGGCGGCATTGGCCGACGCCGCCGAGGCACTCCCGGAGCTCAACCTCAACCAACGCGACGCCCTGCGGACCATCGTCAATCACGTCTCGATCGCGAGCGAGGCCGGCAAAATGCGCGGCGAGGGCGGATTTCTCGGCGTGCAGTTCCCGACCGAGCCGGCTGCCGCCTTCGGTAATCTGGACGACGAGGCCGGCGACGGCGTGTTCATCCGCAAGGTCCACATCGGCTTCCCCGCGTTCCAGCACCTGCGGCCCGGCGACGTCATCGTCGGCTTCGGCCCAGACGGCCAACTACCGATCCGCTCGGGCTGGGATCTCATCGGCGTCCTCACCGCTCTCAACGGCGGCGACTTCGTCACGCTCCAAGTACGACGTGGGGTCGAGATCAAGGCCATCACGCTCCGGCTCGCCTCCAACTTCACCTGGAACTTCCAGCCGGGCGCGCAGGGCCAGGCCATCATCGACGTACAGAACCGCGGCATGCGGGTCGCCGACCAAATCTGGGAAGATCGCTTCGATCGGCTCTTCCCGCCCAAGCAGGTCGCCGACGCCCGGTAGCGCTATCGTTTCGCATGCCTGTCATCACCGGCCCCGCGTACGTCCTCGGCGACAACATCGACACCGACCAGATCATCCCGGCCCAGTTCCTCAGCTACAACCCGGCCGACGATGAGGAGCGCAAGTACTTCGGCATGTACGCCAACAGCGGCGTCCCCGAAGCCGAGGCCGGCCTGCCCGAGGGCAACATCCGCTTCGTCCCCGAAGGCGAGTTCAAAAGCCAGTACCCGATCATCATCGGCGGCAAGAACTTCGGCTGCGGCTCCTCCCGCGAACACGCCCCGCTCGCCCTGGCCGAGGCCGGCGTCAAATGCGTCATCGCCGAGTTCTACGCACGCATCTTCTTCCGCAACAGCGTCAACGGCGGCTACCTGCTCCCGCTCGAATGCCTCACCCGCCTGGTCGAGGAAATCAAAACCGGCGATCAACTCGAAGTCGACCTCGACGCCCTGACGCTCAAGAACCAAACCAGCGGCAAGAACTACTCCCTCGAACCCCTCGGCGACGTCCTCCCCATCGTCAACGCGGGCGGGGTTTTCGCCTACGCCCGTGAAACCGGCATGCTTGCAAAGTAAGGCGATCACCGCATGCACCAGGTCCACGTCATCGAGCATCCGGTCATTCAGACCAAGCTGACCGAACTGCGTGACTTCGCGACGGGCTACCGCGCGTTTCGGGTACTGCTCGAAGAGATCGCGATGCTGATGACGTACGAGGTGACGCGGGCGTTCCCGACGACGCCACGGCCGATCCAGACGCCGATGGAGAAGACGGTCGGCCAGGTACTCGCCCGGCCGGTGACGTTGGTGCCGATCCTTCGGGCCGGGCTCGGGATGGCCTCCGGCGTGCTGCGCATTCTGCCCGAAGCCCGCGTGGGTCACCTCGGCATGGAACGCAACGAATCAACGCTCGACCCCGAGGCGTACTACGACAAGCTCCCGCCGGACATCGCAGAGACGGAGGTGCTGCTGATCGACCCGATGCTCGCGACCGGCGGCAGCGCGATCTCGGCCGCGACTTTCCTGAAGAATGCCGGCGTGGGTTCGATGCGGTTCCTTTGCCTCGTCGCCGCCCCTGAGGGCATCGCCGCCCTCCACGAACAGCACGGCGACATCCCGATCTACACCGCCGCCGTCGATCGCGAACTCAACGCCAAAGGCTACATCATGCCGGGACTCGGCGATGCGGGCGACCGGGTCTTTGGCACCTGACCCCAAGCGCCATGTCTTACGCCACCTGCCCATTGCCCGGTGTGCCCGACGACGTTGCCGCGACGAGCGGTGACCCGACGCCGCTTACCGTCGAGATCGGCTGGGTGGTGGTCGGTCGGCCCGACGAGGTCGACCTGGCCGCTTTGCAACGTGCGAGCAAGGCCGTACTCGATCGGCTCGCGGGGCTGTTCGACGCGTTCGACTGGAAGACGCCGGTCCTGCGTCGACGCGGCGAAGCCTCCGAACACGTCGCCGGCGATACCGTCACGCTCCTGGACATCGGCGCGAGTGAACGCGATGCAAACCGATGGGACGCGGCACTCGTGGTCACGGACGAAGACCTGAAAACGATCGACAAGCCTTTCGCGATGGCCGCGCCGAGCCGGGCAATGACCGTCGCCGCCATCTCGACGGCCCGGATCGATCCGGAAGCCGCCGGCGAGACGGACACCAACGTCCGAATCGACGTCCTCGCCAAACGCCTCGAAGCGCTCGCGCTGCACCTGATCGGTCACCTGCTCGACGCCCCGCACAGTGATGACGACGGGGACTTCATGCACAACCTCACTTGTGCCGCCGACCTGGACCGGATGCGGAACTTCGGCCTCGACGCGATGCAGGTGCTCACCCACGAACTCAACGAAGTCGCCGACGCCCGCATCGAGGAACGCATGCACGGCCCGGCACACCGCACGCCGATCAAGTTCCACCTGCGTGTCCTGTTTCACAACACTGACGACATTTTCAAGGCCGTCGTCCGCATGGCCCCGTGGGAGTTTCCGCTACGTCTGAGCAAGCTCACGACCGCCGCGGCATCGACGCTGTTCATCCTGCTGATGACCGCCGAGGCGTGGGAGTTGGGGATGAGCCAACGGTGGTGGGTGGTGCTAATCCTGTCGGTGCTCACACTCGGTGGAACCAGCCATTACATCATCCTCAAGCAACGGCTCCTCGTCCAACGTGGAACACGCCTACTCAGCGAGCAGCGGGCGGTCGGCAATCTCGCGACCATTGTCTCGATCGTGATCGGCATGGCCACGACTTACGCGGTGCTCTTCGGCACGGTGCTGCTGGCAGCATGGGTGATCTACCCGCCCGCCGTCGTCGGTGGTTGGGCGGCAAGCATCGGGGAAGTTGGCCTGATGCACTATCTCACGCTGGCCGGCTTCATCGCATCGCTGGGGATCGTGATCGGCTCGCTCGGTGCCGGCTTCGAGAAACAGCAGTACTTCCGCCACGTCGCGCTGGTCGACGAGGAAACCTAGCGGTCTGGGGGAAACCTAGCGGCGCGGCGAAGCCGACCCTAGCATCGCCACCCAAGCCGACCCCGCACACTGGTCCACCGCCATGCGCCTCACTGAAATTCTCAAACCGCAAAGCATCGTCGCCCCTCTCCAGGCGACGGATAAAACCGCCGCCATCACCGAGTTGGTGAACTTGCTCGCGAGTAACGGTGAGATCACCGACAGTGAGAAGGTGCTCAGCGCGATCCTCGAGCGCGAATCCACCCGCACCACCGGCATCGGCAACGGACTCGCCATCCCTCACGGCAAGACCCACGGCGTCAAGCAGCTCGTCATCGCCATCGGTCGACCCGCCCAGGGTATCGACTTCGCCTCGATCGACGGCAAACCCGTCAACCTGATCTGGCTCTTGGCCAGCCCACCGGACAAGACCGGCCCGCACATCACCGCCCTCGGCAAGATCAGCCGGCTGATGATCATCGACACCTTCCGAACCAAGCTCCAGACCGCCGAAAACGCCTCGGCGATGTACGACCTGATCGTCAAGCAGGAAGAGTCGATGTAACGTCGCGGACATGCCCGGACGACCGTTTTGGCTTTGCGTGGTACTCGCGACGGTCGGCGCCACTCTCCTTCTCGTTTCGCCGACGAATCCGACGACCGGTCCGGTCGTTTGGGCATTCGCGCCAACCCACGCCGACACCTACCGCGATCTCGACGTTGCCGACGTCCGGCTCATGCAGATGCGGGCGATCGACCTGCGCCTACTCACCGCCGATGGACCGGAGTTGCTGCCGGACGTGGTCGAGATCGAGGTCAACCACGTCGACAAGCACATCACCGCCGGCCGACTGCTGCCCCTCAACATGCTGCTCGAACGCGACGGCCTGCTTGGTGAGTTTCCGCCCTCGACACTCTCGGCGTGGTCACGAGACGGCATCATCCATGGCGTTCCGCAGGACGTGCATCCGGTGACACTGACGTATCGCCGGGACCTGTTCGATGCGGCGGGCGTGGACCTGGAATCACCGCGGACATGGGACGAGTTGGCCGCTGCACTGCGGACTTACACCGCCGCGACCGACAAGCCGGCGCTGGAACTACCGACCGCCTCGGCGAGCCACCTCCGGCTCATGTTGCTCCAACGCGGCACCGACGTGACCGACGACAATGCGACCGTTGATGACACGATCGACTTCTATGCGTCACTCGTTCGCGACGGCGTGGCGACCGACGCATCTGCCGGGCCGGTCGGGTGGGTGCAGGACTTGGAACGCGGTGATCTCGGGGCGTTTCTCACGCCCGACTGGCGGATCGCCTATCTCGAAACCGACAAGCTGCGCGGCAAGCTCGCGATGCGGCCCCTGCCGATCTTCGAACCGGGCGACACGCGCACCAGCGTGTGGGGCGGCACCATGCTCGGCATCCCCGCCGACCATCCCGACCCCGACGCGGCTTGGGCGGTGTTGAAGCAGTTGCTACTGACCGACGCGGCGCTCGAAGCACGCTTTCGGCACACACGAATCGTGCCCGCCGACAAGGCAGGCCGCGCGCACCCGGCCCTCGCTCGGCCCAACGCATGGTTCGGCGAACAACGCATCGGGCTTCTGTATGCCGACCTTGCTGACGAAGTCCCGGGTCGCGCCGCCGGCCCCGACGTGGCGCGGGGTAGTGCCGCACTCACCGCGAAGCTCATCGACGCTCAAAGATAACCCGCGTTCGAGGCGACGGTGCAAACGACAACGCAGCCACGGGCTCGAAAGCGCGTGGCTGCGTTGGTTCGCAAATCGGCTGGGTGACGAACTACTTCAACGGCTCGAGGCCGCCATCGGTTTCGACGGGGACAACCTCTTCGGCGGCCATGCGGGGCTGGCCAGCGGGTGTCCCGGTCGGGGCCTTGGTCGGGAGGATGAGCACCTCGACGCGGCGGTTGGCGGCCTTGCCGGCGGTGGTGCCGTTGTCGGCGACCGGACGCTGGTCGGCGTAGCCGGCCACGGCGAAGCGCTCCTTGGCCACGCCGTTACGCCGCAACGCTTCGGCGACGCTGATCGCGCGGTGGCTGGAGAGGTACCAGTTGTCCGGGTGCTTCTGCCGGGTCGCGGGGTTGGACACCGGGACATTGTCGGTGTGACCAGCGATGAGCAACTCGTACTCGGCGATTGTGTCGTTCTGCAGGATCGACGCGAACTGGCTAATCGCTTCGCCGGCCGACGGGTTGAGCACCGCGCTTCCCGAGCCGAAAGTCAGATCCGAACTGAAGCGGATCGTGCCGGTCCGTTCGTCGAACTCAACGAGGCCGGGATTGGCGTCGGCGAAACGGTTCAGGTCGTTGATGACCGGTGCGGGCAATGCCGGGGCACCTTCCTGAAGGGCGGCCTCGTAAGCCGCGAGCAGGTCGGTGTTCTCGGTACGCAGCTGATCGATCTGGCGATCCTTACCGGCGATGAGCGCGGCGACCGACTCGTTGCCGCCGGAGAGTTGGCCGACCTGGCTGCGGAGCAAATCGGCTTCACGCCGGGCAGCGAGCTGGTCGGACTGGGCTTCGTTGATCTGGGCTTCGAGGGCTTCTTTCTCGATGCGCAGGGCGTTGTACTTTTCCTGGGGGACGCAGCCGACGAGGCCGAGCGAGAGCGCCGAGAGTCCGGCGGCGATGAGCAAATTCTTCTTGGTCATGGTGTGGGATCCGTTCCGGGCTGTAGGTGCGTCGAGCGTCCCTGCTCGGCGGTGAGGGGCAGTTGGACTTAGGACGACGACTTGCCGATGACAAAGCCGATCGCGGCGAGGATAACCGAGAGCACCAAGCCGCCGACCAGCACGTAGATCAGCGCGTTGTCGCCGGCTTCTCCAGGCGTAGTGATCGGTGCGAGAACGCCGGGCACGGCGCGGAGTGCGAGACCGGCCACAGCAAGCAGGCCGATGAACGAGGCGATGATCCCGCCGAGTGCGAGACCGGCAAAGGCTGCGGACGACGGGTCGTACGCCGCAGCGGCCGCGGCCATCGGCACCTGGCCGGGGACGGGCGTGGCCATGGTCTGTCCGGGGACGGCCTGGCCGAGGGCGGTGCCGCCCATGTTCGAGCCGGACCCGCCGAAGCTGCCGCCCATGGACCCGCCAACGCTGCCGCCGAGGCCCGTGCCGCCGGGACCGATGTCGTCGAGGACGTCGGCGCCGAGCGAGGTGTCGTCCTGCTCGCGGGTGAGGTCGAGCAGGCCGGACCCGGAGCCGGTGGCTTCGAGGTTGATCTGATCAGAGACGGAAGCGGAGATGGCGGTCTGGGCGGCGGGGTCGCCGGCGCCGGTGTCTTCGAGAACGGTGATGCCCGAGCCGGAGCCGGTGTCGGAGGGACTGGGGACGCCGCCGAGGCTGCCGGAGAGGCCGAGGTCGGCCGCCGTGTCGTCGGGGCTGAGCCCGAGGCCACCACCGGTGTCGCCCGTGTCGGCCAGACCGATGGCCGAACCGGACGCGCCCGCCGAGTCGGCCAAACCGATCGAGTCACCCATCGAATCGCCGGCAAGGTCGACCGCATCGCCGCCGGTCTCGCCGCGAAGGCTGTCGACCTGATCGGACTTGTACATGATGCGCGAACCATCACGGAACTCGCGGAGCTTGCCCTCGCGGGTGAGCTGCTTGAGTCCCTCTTCATCGAGGCCCAGGGCTTCCTGAGCTTCTTCCGACGTGTAGAACATCTTGGCCATCTGTACGTTTCCTGGGGTGGGGTATTGCCGGGGCGCATTCATTCGCCGCGGGCGGGATCATTCGTTGGGTGATTCACCGGGTGAATCGGGGGTGCCGTCGTTGTTGGCGTTGGGGTCTTCGGCCGTGCTGCGGGCGGCGTTCTCACCGCTCTCTCTGACACGGGCATCGTCCGCCTCACGGCTGAGCAGTTCGGCGATGTCGTCGGGGTGCGGGTCGGTGTTGTACCGCCGCAGGTCGCGGTCGAAACTGATGTCCCGCGCCGCCGTCAAACGGAGCGTCTTCTCGCCACGCACGAACGTGTAAACCATCAGCGTCTGGCGGTCGACGTCCATGGCATACACGCCGTAGAGGTTGCTGTCGATCTGGCCAGGCATGAAGAACAAACCGCCGCCGCCGGCGATCGGGGGCATTGCCTGTTGGGCGAACGCCTCGTTGCCGCCGGGGATCGACCGGCCGAGCAGTGCCACGAGAATCCCGCACAGCAGAACAGCGTTGACCCACAAAGCGATGGTCGTCGGATTGGAACGGGGGCCGCGAGGCATGGTCGGGCTATGGTATCGCCGCGCCGCCGAGCCGCAAAGCCGACCGCCCTTGGGTGACGATTCATCTCTCGCAGGCGACATTCGAGCATCCATGGGAACGCCGCACTTTCAGACCGAAACGCTCGAACACGGCCCGAACTTCGTGCTCGGCCGGACCACGGGCTTCACCCGAAAGCGCCTCACCGTGACCGGCGTCGACGTTCCCGAGCCGCTCCGGATATTGCACATCACCGACATCCACGCCCTACCCCGTTGGCAGCCGGCTTACGACAAGCTGCTTGCACGGATCGCCGATAACACGCCGGACCTGATTCTGATGACCGGCGATTACGTCGACGACCGTTTCGACCATCGCGAAGCGGTGCCGATCTTGCGAAAACTCCTGGCCGGCTTCACCGCCAAGCACGGCGTCTTCGCGATCGTCGGGAATCACGACACGGACTTGCTCATCCCCAAGCTCGGCGACATGGGCGTAACGGTGCTTTGCAACCAGTTGGCCTTTGCGGGCGGGCTGGAGATCGTCGGGCTTGCGGGCGTCCGGCGCGGGGAGGTCAGCCGGGCGTGGCTTGGAACGCTGCCGGAGCCGGAGCGGCCGCGCGTGCTGCTCACGCATTATCCCGACGCGCTGCGGACGCACGGGCCCTTGGGCGCGTCACTCGTCCTCGCAGGCCACACGCACGGCGGGCAGGTCTGCCTCCCCGGCGGCAAGCCGCTCATCACTCACGACACACTCGGCCCCGGCTTTCACCGTGGCGCGCACCGTTACGAAAACGCCGTCCTGCTCGTCGGTACCGGGCTCGGTTGCAGCACCCACCACGTCCGCACGTGGTGCCCGCCGGAGGTGTGGGAAGTGGTGTTGACACCAAGCCAATCCGACGAGTCACCCTGACTGCGGCCGAAGATTCCTACTTGGCTGCAACGTTGGTCTTTTCCAACTCTTCCCGTGCAATCTCGACCTCTTCCGGATCGTGCAGGCGGTCCACGACGGCTTCGAGGTGACGCTTCGCGTCTTCGGGTCGGCCGAGGTAGCGGTTGTAGATGAGACCGAGCATAAACCGCGTCTGGTCCGCCTGATCGTGACGCGGATAGACACGCAAGTAACGTTCGTACCCGGCGGCCGCATCGGCGTAGGCGCCTTGCCGGTAGTAAGTGCCGGCGACGAGCAGTTGGTTGTGGGCGCTGAGCACCTGCTGCTCGTCGATGGCAACGAGTTGGCGGTACTTCTCGGCGGCGCTTTCCTCGTCGCCCGTGCCGAGCGTCTCGGAAATCTCCGCACGCAAGTCCTGAATTTGATCGAGCTTCGGATCAGACTTGGCCGGTGACTTCTTCTCGTCGGCGAATCGCGCGGTGGCGTCGAACGGATCGAAGCCACGGGCGGTCATGTCGCGGAACTGGCGGCGACGGTTCCATCGGTTGATCAACGCCAGCGCGTCGAAGTCGTCGCGCGGCAGGAGCTTGAGCCAGAGCAATCCGAGCGACACCACCACGCCGAACAATGCCCCGCCCAAGTGAGCCAGATGGGCCGTGTTGCCGCCGCCGAAGATGCCGATGCCCAGCAACCCGAGCACGTCGAGCACGAGGTAGATGCCCACGAGCCAGAGGCCCGGGATGACCAGCGTTCCGATGAGAAAGAAAAAGTACAGCACCGTCACCCGGGCCCGCGGGAAGAGCACGATGTACGCACCGATCACGGTCCACATCGCGCCGCTCGCACCGATGACGGGGTTGAGACTGCCCAGCGCGTGAGCCAGTCCGGCAAAGGCCGCCCCGCCAAGGTACAGCCCGAGATAACCCCAGTGCCCAAGCTTTTCGTTGACGGCGTTGCCGAAGATGTAGAGAAAGACCATGTTGAACACCAGGTGCAACAGGTCGGCCTGCGAATGCATGAACGCGTAGGTGATGAAGTTCCACCAGTGCGGATCAAGGGGCTGGAGCGCGCCGAACGCCGTGAGATCGAAACCCGGCCGCGTGATCCCACCGTCCAAGCTGAACCGCGGGCTGAAAATCAACTGCGCCGCGAACAACACCATGTTCACCAAGATCAACGCGCCGTTCATGTACGGCGTGTGACGCAGCGGGACATCGGTTCGTAACGGCAGAAACATGGCGGCAAGGCGAAAGGAGTCGGAACGCGGGGTGTGGACAGTATGCCGCCAGACCTACCGACCTACCGCGTCCCGATGTCCGCCTCGACGGTTATGGCACGGTCGGCGGCTCGGCGGCGTTGAGCTTGACCATCTCGAGCCGGCGTCCGTGATCGGTCCACTCGGCCTCGGTCATGTACGCCTCGATCAGCAGGATCCCCCGACCGCTGCACTTCTCGATGTTCTCCTCGAGGGTCGGGTCGGGCACCTTGTCACGGATGAAGCCCGCACCCTCGTCGTGGATCATGATACGGGCGGCGGTTTCGTCGACCGTCGCCTCGATCTTGACCCGCTTGTCGGGGTCGAGCCGATTGCCATGCTTGATGGCGTTGATCAATGCTTCCTCAAGGGCGAGCTTGATCGCGAAAACCGCATCGGCGCTAAAGTCGTACCGCTCGACCTCATCGAGGATGCGCTTCTGGACGCGCTTGCCCTCATCGAAATCCGAGACGATGTGAAACCGCAAGGTTCCATCGTCAGGGCCTTGCGGGCTGGTCGCGGTCGAGTTGGCTGACATGCCTGCCACGATTCGAGTGTTACCCCACAAAAAGCGTTCCAGAACCAGTCAAACGGGATCAAACACACCGGCCCGACGAATCATGGCATCGGGCCGATTCGGCTCAGTTGTAGCTGGCCATCGCGTCGCTGCGGGTCGGGTAGATCTTGAAAATCTGATCGAGCTTGGTGATCGCGAAGACTTCAAAGATCTGCGGCTTGATCCCGCAAAGCCGGAGCTGGCCGTTGCGATTGCGAACCTCGTTGTTCGCCTGGATCAGCTTGCCAAGTGCGGCACTGGAGAGGTGATCAACGTTGGAAAAATCCAACATCAGCTTCGGGCGTTCCTTCTCGCCGATGAGCTGAAAGAGCTTGGCACCGATCTCCTCGATGTTGGCTTCGTCCAGAATTTTGCTGTCGGTGAATTCGATGATGCGAACATCTTTTTCATCGACCACCGCAACGGGCGTGGAGCTGTCGGGCATTGCAATCTCTGGGCGAAGGTGGGAGGTCGGACCTCGCCCGATTGGCCGGGCGATAGGTATGGGATCGGCCGAATCAGGGCCGATGGTGTAGCGGCAAATCAGCATTTGCCCGCACCGTGTGACGTTAAGTTTGCCCAATGGGGGTGTCAAGGACGCCCCAGACGCCACCAACCGGCCAGCCCCGACAACCACAACACCGCCGCCACCGCGAAACACGACCGCCGATAACTCACGCCCGCCCACGTTTCCGTCGGCAAGACCAACGGCCCCGGCGCCCCGCGTGGCTCCGCCACTGCCGCGTTGTACGCCGTGGGAACACCATCAACCTCGTAGATGCCCGGCGAGGGTGCGTAGCTCGGATCGGCTGTGGTAACGAGTTCACCCGGGGGAAAAACAGTGATCGGCTCCGACGTCCACACCGGCGCACCGCCCACATGGGTTACCGCATTGGCCAGGAGCACCACCCAGTCCGGCCGCGCCGAAACGCTGGCGGGGTCGAGGCCGATCCACACCCGGCCTGCACTTTCACCGACCACCGGCACGCCGCCCAAGCTCACGACGGCCCGAAAGCCTTCGGGCATCGGAGCGGCTGTCGCCTGGTCCAACCAGCGTGCCCAGCGGACGTCGTTCGTGATCGGGCCGGGCACAACGCTCAACGCACCCGCGACCGGCACGAACGGCCCACGAGCGAACACCACCGCCGGCCCCGATGCCGCTTCGTCCGTCGTCAGCAACACACGCACGCCATCGCCACCCCGCTCCGTCGACCACACCGCCGCGAACCGACCCACCGCCGGATCGACCGAACCATCGACAACCACGCGTGGCTCGGCCGACGCACGAACGAGAAAGAAACGATCGTCCGCCGTGATCGCGTCAGCCGGCGCGAGTTCGACAACCAGCCGGTCAGTCGTCGGTGCCACATCGAGCACCACCTCGGCCGAGCCATCAACGCGAACGTCGGCATGAACTTGCCCGATACGTACGGCCCGTTGTCCTTGCCCACGCAACCGCACAAGCACACCAGTTTCGTCGACGCCGACATGATCAATGCCGACGTTCTCGATTGCAGCCAGTCGCGCCCGCAGGGCGTCGATGGGCTGATCGGTGACGAACAACGCGTCGGGATGTTCACGCCGCGCTTGGCCGAGGTCCGTGCGCCACGGCACCGAACGCACCGCGTTGGCGGGCACGTTGACCCCCAGGTAATCGCCGACCGGCAAGTCGGCCGCACGAGTCGGCGGCATCGTCAGCCCACGATCGAACACGACAGTGATCGACGTTCGATTCGTCCGCGGCTCGGCAAGCCCCACGATCCCCGCCAGCAACGCCAGCAGCATGAGCATCATGTACCAAGGCGGCAAGCGACGCGATCGCGCCGTCGATGCCGAGCGTGTCGCCGGCCACAGCGGCAAGTGCGGCACCACCGCCGACGCCCCTCGCCCTCGCATCAACCACCACGCCACCGCCAACCACGGCAGCAACAGTAATAACGCAATCGGCGCGGCGAGCGACACGTGTGCATTACACCACGCGGATCACTGCACCACGATGACTTTTTGCAGCAGGACGTAGTTGCGGCCGCGATACTCGGTCAGTTCGCCGGTAATCCGGAAGCGGAGCGACTCGCCCTCGGCGGCGTCGAGCGCGTCTTCGAGCGCCATCAACTTCAGATTCGGCATGAGCATCACCGGGGGGTCCTGCAGCGCGTCGCCGTCGGATTCGAAGATGAACATCGGCAACGAACCGTCCCGGCTACGTTCGACCCGGCCGACCCGGTCGACCAAAAACGTCCCCTCACGCATGACCCGTAAGGTCGGCGCGGTGGGATCAACCGCCGCGCTACCCGACGACACATCAAAGCTCGGCGCAATCGGATCGGCTCGCAGTGCGGTGCCGGCGCTCGACGGATCGTTCATCGGATCCTCGGCGAACATGTCGTCGAGCACGTCGCTCGCCTCCTCCGACACCTCGTCCGCCGGCGTCGTGGCGGGTGCCGTCGCGGAAGTCTCCTCGGCGACCTCGGCGGCTCCGGGCCGCGTGGTCTGGGCGGCGACGAGCACCGACAAACCCGTCACGGCAATAACAGTGGCAGCGATCTGGCGAGCAACGGTCATCATCAGAATGTATCGGACACGCCCCCGCCATGCTCGTTAGCCAACCGCTCGTGACCGATAACGCATACAGCGCAAAGAATCTGATAACGCTAGTTCGACGCCGACATCACCCGTTGCTGCACCTTCTGCAGCGACGTCCCAGCGAGGCGGAAGGTCTTGCTGCCCTTGGCGTGGCCGCGTAGGAGCGTGATCTGATAGCTTTCGAGTTGCAGAACGTGGCAAAGGGCGTGAACGACGTGGCGGTTGGCGATGCCGTCTTCGGCGCTACAAGGGACGCGAACGGTGATGGTGTCACCCACCATGCCGGCCACCGCGAGGCCCGGCGCGTTGGACTGAAGCTCGACGTTGATCTCGATCTCGCCGGTGTCCTCGGCGGCCATCGGTTCGGGCTCGGGCGGCGGGCCGTCCATCTCCGCGAGCATGTCGACGTCAACATCGGCACCGGGCATGTCGACGCCCATCCCCGTTCCACCAACCGACGTACCGCCGGCCGTGTCGGCGTTGGATGTGCCGAACGAAGCCTCCGCCGATCCGCTCGACCAGCCGTCGTCGGCAGGGATGTCGAGGATCGGCGCGTCGAAGTCGTCGAGCGTCGCCACGCTCATCGGCGCGTCGTACGCCTCGAGCGCGGCGGTCTTCTTCGGATATAGGAAGATGCGCCAGAAGATCCGGTGAAACACGACCACGCTGTCGCGCGGGTTGCGGACGAGCTTGCGCAATGCGAATCCGTAGATCGCCATCGCCACCAGCCATGCCAGTTCGATGATGAACAGATACTCCAGCAACCCGAGGGAATCGGGCAGCAGGAAAAAGAACGGATGAAACTCTTCGACGGCAAGCACCGGATACACCCCTGAACACTCACCCGCCGGGCGTTTGCGCGGCGACACGGTTGGCCTCACGCAATGCGGACATCATCGCGTTGATGATCCGGATCCCCAGCCAAATCACGACCACCCCGAGAACCAGGTAGTAAATCACGTTGACGATGACCCAGCCGTAGAGCCAGGTCGTCAACGGGCCCTGATCCCCCTCGGGTAGTGCTTGGACGCGCTGGATACCTTCGTTGAGAATTTCGAGCATGGCTTAATCCGATCCCAACATCGGCGAAAACCCGCTGGGTTGCAAGTATTTACTCGCAAGCGGCGGCAATCACTCGTCCTGCATGTCCGCGGGGTTGTAACGCGGGGTGCTGGCCCAATGCAGCTTTTCGGCCAACGCCCGCCAACGCCGCGCGGCCGGATTCTCCACGAGAAGCAAGTCCTGCGGTGCCTTACGGAGCACGACGCGATCGCCGGCGTGCATCCGGCAACAATCCTGCCCGTCCACCACGAGCGTGGTTCCGTCGTTCACGCTCCGCGCATGAACCGCGATCTTGCAGGTGCTGGCGATGACCACCGGCCTGAAGCTGAGCGAGTGCGGGCAGATCGGCGTGATGCAGAACCCCTGCACCGGCGGATTGAGAATCGGTCCACCGGCCGAAACGTTGTACGCCGTCGAGCCGCTGGGCGTCGACACGATCACGCCATCGCCGAAGTACCGCACGCCGCTGTCGCCGTCGACGCTCAGCTCCATGTCGATCATGTGAAACGGCTGCCCGGCGGTGAGCACCGCGTCGTTGAGCCCGAGCGTGTGGAAACGTCGGTTGCGAGCGACCGACTCGTCGTTGAGCCAATCGCACCCGCTGGTGTGAGGCACGACGCTCACGTCCAACATCTGCCTGGGATTGATCGGCAGCTCGCCGCGTAGGAACTGCTCGAACGACGGGTGCAGTTCTTCGGGCGTGAAATTGGCCAGGAACCCCAGCCGGCCGTAGTTCACGCCCATCACCGGCACCTGTCGCCCACCGAGCCGCCGAGCAACGCTCAACAGCGTCCCGTCACCGCCGAGAACGAGCACCGCGTCCATGTCGATGGTTTCCAAGTCGCACTCGACGTTGTCGTCTTCGATATCGACGGGGATGACGCCTTCGTGAGAAGGGATGTAGTCGCCGGCCGCATCTTCGTGGTCACCGTCATAGCCGTCGTCGACGCCGACGAGTTCGACCCGCTCGGCCAGCCAGGGAAGCAAGGCTTCCACCGCGGGCTTCACGCGAGGCTTGTTCAGGGTGGCGACGATGAGAAGACGCATGGGGAGGAAACAACTTGGCGAAGTGGCGAGACACGGGTCAGGGCGATCGGCGGTAAGAGGCTAGCAGAAGCGCGGCCGATCTTCTCCTGCCTCACCGGCACACGGCCAATCCAACTCCTGAAACGACCGCCGCCGAAGGAGGCCGGGTTCCCGAGAGCACAACCATGGACTGGTTTAGGGCTGCTTCCTTTCGGACCTGACCCGGTTCACCGCCGCGGCTTGCCTCGGCCCGGCCGCCTCCGGCGGCGACGCGACCAAGCAATGTCGAAACGGATGGTAGGCGCCGTTCGGCTACCTCGTGGGCTGCGTGGTCGGCCTCGTCGCCGACGGCCTCGTGGTCGGGCGCGTCGCAGGTCGGGTTGACGGCCGGGTCGTCGGCTCGATCCCGGGCGGCACCAACAAACTGCCGTCGATCGGACTTGCCAGCAGACGCGGATACGGATTGGCCGTCGCGGTGACCGGCTTGACCTCGACGTCACGAATCACCGGCCGCTCGCCCGCGCGCATCCCCAACGCGCCCAGCACGTCCATCCCGTCGACCACCCGCGCGAACACCGTGTAGCGCCGCCGAAGGCCCTCGATCTGCTGCTCGTCGGGATCGAGCAGCATGAAAAACTGGCTGCCCGCCGAGTCGGCCGCCGCGCGGCGCGGCAGCGCGCCCTGGCGCTCGAGCGGGTCGACCACGCGCGACATCGCCACCGTGCCCGGGAGCAACGGGACATCATTGAACTCCGCCGCAAGCCGATACCCCGGCCCACCAGTCCCATCGCCCAGCGGATCGCCGCCCTGAATCAAGTACCCCGGCAACACGCGATGAAAGTCCAGCCCGTCGTAAAAGCCGCCGCGAGACAAGTCGAGAAAGTTCGTCACCGTCCGGGGCGCGGCGTTGTAGTAAAAAGCCAGCCGCAGCTGCCCGCTGTCGGTTTGCATCTCCGCGAACTCCAGCGGAACGACCTTCGTCACCACGGGCCCGTCCGTCGCGCCCGGCCGATCGTCACCGCGAACATTCACGACCAACGGCGTCCCGAGAAAGTCCCGCATCGATTCCGCCGCCGGCGGAACCGCGTAAACAACGTATGTGTTCACCAGACGCAACGGAAACACATCGGACAAGTTCACCTCGTCCCCCGGACCGAGTTCGAGCGTCTCCGGCGGGTCGATGATGCGGCCGATGAAGTCGGTCAGCCGAACTTCAACCACCTCGGCGGCGGTGTTCTTGACGATGATCGGCTGTCCCGGGGCGTACCACGTTTTGGTCGGTTCGAGCGACGCGTGAGAAGTTGCACAAACAAAACACAGCAGCCCGCCGACAACTCCCCAGATCAAACGTCGCCCGATTCGCATGAAACATCGTAGTGCCAACCACGTCGGCATCGGTTAAACTTCCCAAGGAGGCTTCCATGTCCGCGATCGACAGCCCCACCTCGACCAGCACCCACGACGTTCTGCCGTCCAAGCGGTTCACCGTGGACGACATGATGGAGATGGTGCGCATCGGGCTGATTCCCGAGGATGCGACACACGAACTGCTCGACGGCGTCATCGTCCGCAAACTCCGCAACGCACGAGGGGAAGACCCGATGTCGATTGGCTTTTGGCACCGCCTGCTTGTCGAGTTCTTCAGCGACCTCAAGCCGATGTTCGCTGAACAAGGCTGTTTCCTGAACACGCAACAACCGCTGGGGTGTCTCGAAGACCATCAACCTTAGCCCGATGCCTGCATCATCTGCGGTTCGCTCCGCGACTACGTTCCCAATCACCCCACGGTCGCCGATGCGTTGTGCGTGATCGAGGTCGCCGACGATTCGCTCCGGCGGGACCGCACCGTCAAGCTCCGCGGGTACGCCAGGGCGTCAGCACCGATGTACGTCATCGTCAACATCCCCGACCGCTGCGTCGAGGTTTACACCAAGCCCATGCCTGACAAAGCGCGGTACGACACCGTGCACACTCTCCGCGCCGGCGACACGCTCCGTTTACCGACCGCGACGGATGCGACCGTGGACGTCGGCGTCGACGAACTCTTCGCCAAGCCGAAGGATTGACGCGATTGCGTGTCTTTAGTAGCTTGAGGCATGGTCGTCGCGGCTCTGCTTACGTTGGTTCTGATCGCTCCCGTGCCGCTGCATCCGGCCGACGAGCCAACGATGCAGTACATCTTGCACGTACCGCCGGGTGACGCGCCCGATGATGGTTGGGGTGTGGTGTTCGTGCTGCCCGGCGGCGATGGGTCGGCGGACTTCGCGCCCTTCGTAAAGAACATCGCGGCCAACGCGGTGCCGAACGATTGCCTCACCGTGCAGCTCATCGCGACGCCGCTCAATCCCGGTGACAACACCGTCTGGCCGACCGAGTTCCTCCTGCCGCGCGAGCCCGAGCGACAAGCTTTCACGGTCGAACAACATATCGCCGAGGCCCGCGCTGCGATCGCCGCCGAGCATGCACTCGATGACGCCCGTGAGTTCGTCTTCGGCTGGTCCAGCGGCGGGCCGGCGTGCTATGCGCTTCTGCTCGACGAAGACCTGGGCATCGACGGAGCACTCATCGCGATGAGTGTGTTCTACCCCGGCTGGCATCAACCGATCGACCGCGTCGACGGCAAGGCGTTGTACCTGTTGCACTCACCGCAGGATCAGGTCTGTCGGATCAACCTCGCCCGCAACGCCGAGCGAATGCTTGGCGATGCCGGTGCGACTGTGGAGTTCCAAACCTACAACGGCGGCCACGGCTGGCACGGCGACATATTCGGCAACATCGCCGCCGGCCTGAGTTGGCTCGACGAGCAGGCGGATTAACCGTTCTCGGCGAGCTTCACCAGCGTTCGCACGCCGAAGCCGGTCGGGCCTTTCGGGTACAGCGGCAGATCGCGCGGCGTTTCGGCCGGGCCGGCGATGTCGAGGTGGACCCATGGCGTACCGTCGGGCACGAAGTGCTGCAGGAACTGCGCGGCCGTGCAAGCGCTGCCCCATCGCCCCGGCGAGTTCACCACGTCCGCACTGACCGATCCACGCAACTGCTCGGCGAAATCTTCGCCCAATGGCATCCGCCAGACCGGCTCGTCGGTCGCGTCGGCTGCGGATTGCACGTCGGCGGCGAAGTCGTCATCGTTGCTCCACGACCCGGCCCGCTGCTCGCCGAGTGCGACCACGCAGCCGCCGGTGAGCGTCGCTAGATCGACACAGCCCGACGGCTTGTACGTCTTGCAGCCCCAAGCGATCGCATCGCCAAGAACCAGTCGGCCCTCAGCGTCGGTGTTGGTCACTTCGACCGTGATCCCGTTGTACATCGTGATGATGTCGCCGGGGCGGTAGGCGTTGTCGCCGGGCATGTTCTCGGCAGCACTGAGGATGCCCACGACGTTCCGTTTCACACCGAGCGCCGCGACGGCGTGCATCAGCCCGAGCACGGCCATGCCGCCGCACTTGTCGTAGATCATCGCGCCCATGTTCGCCGCGGGCTTGATGCTGATGCCGCCGGTGTCGAACGTGATGCTCTTGCCCACGACCAGCAGCGGCTTCTCGTTCTTCTTGCCGCCCTTGTGCTCGAGCACGATCATGCGCGGCTTGCGGGCCGAGCCTTGACCGACGGCGAGGATGCCACCCATCTTCATCTCCGCCAGCTTCTTCTCGTCCATCACCTTGCAGGTCAGGCCCTTGTGCTGGTTGGCGAGCTTGCGAGCGATCTTGGCGAGGCTGTCGGGGTAGAGGTCGTTGCCCGGCGTGGAGGCAACATTGCGAGCAAAGTTCTGCGCCAAGCCGATCGCCTCACCGCGTTTCACCGCAGCCTTGTGACGTGTCGCGATGGCGATTTTGAGCTTCTTCGCACCGTTGTCCGGCTTCGCCGCCGTACCGCGATAGTCGGTAAAGTTGAAGCAGCCGATCACGAAGCCAGCGACGGCCGCCTCGACCTGCGCCTCGTCCGTTTCTTCCAGCCGAAGTAGTACCGACGCGACCCCCTGCTTACGCAACCGACGCGCGGCCAACGCCGACCCGCTTCGGACGTGCTTGACCGAACCGTCGCCGAGCCCGACCACCGCCAGCGTCGCGTCGTCCGCGACCGTCAACGCCAGCTCGTTCGGCTTGCCGGCAAATAGCTTCGCGCCGCGCAACGCTTCGACCGCCGGCGACCCGCCCTGCTCATTGGCAAACTCCACGACCGCATCGGTCTTCGGAGCCTTGGAAACAACGGACACGTTCACGGCAGTGCTGGTGGAGACGGGCATTGGCGAAAGGGTATGCGATCCAATACCCAACGCCCACGGCTTCAACCGTAGGCGTTAAGAAGCACATCCACAGTCCACACCACAGCTGCCCTTGCTGTCGCACTCCGGCTTAACCGTCAGCGACTTGCTCACCGGCGCGAGGCACGCCGACGTCGAACACGCCTGATACCGCAGCCGAAGCTCCACCGGCTCGGTCGGCGGCGTGTTGAACGTGATCGTCACCGGCACCTCGCCGCAATACACCGACACCGGCTCGTCCGCATACTCGAACTGCTCGGTCACCGACGCCGGGAATCCCAGCGACGCCGCCTGATCGACGACGCCGATCACCAGCGAGTGCATGTCCCCAATCGGCGTCGCGTGCAGGTGATACCCGTCAGCCACATGCAACGTCAGCAACAGCTCGCAATCGTTCTTCCAACTGCCACGAAACTGTACGACCTCCTCAAGGCTCGGCGTCGCCCGATCATCGGCGGCGATGCGAACCGGTGCGAGATCAAGCGCCAACCCGAGCACCGTACACATGCCGCCAGGATGCTCGCGCAGGTTCTGAGCAAACTGCCGCACAACAGCCCGTGCGCGAGAAGCGTGCTCAAGTTGCTGTGCACAATCCCCGGCGACCGCCGAAGCCGCTGGCAGCGGGCTATCAACCGCAGACATCTGCCGGACGATCAAGGAGGCGTCGCCATCGTAAAACGCATCGCTAGCATTCCCGAAGCGGTTGACCATCGCATGGAACAACTCGGCCGCATCAATCTCGAACGTCCAATCGGTCGCCGAGAATGCGAGCATCGCGTTGACCAGATGGGCATAGTCTTCCAACGTTCCCGACGGGCCGTGAACGCCATCCCGAGAAGATCGCTTGAGTTCGTCTTTTCCGCTTGATTGCTCAGCGAGCACGTGATGGTTCCGCACCAAGAAGTGCACCGCCCGGTCGCTCGCTTCGTGGTAGGTCTTATCCTCAAGCAAGGATCCTGCTTTGAACAACGACTTGATCATCAACCCGTTCCACGCCGTGATGATCTTCGTGTCGAGCATCGGCTGCTTGCGCTTGTTTCGCGCTTCGAGCAACTTCGCGCGTTGCTCGGTGAATTTCTCCTCCGCTTCGCGGAAGTCGCCGGTGACGCGTAGGACGTTGTGCGTGTGCTCGGTGGCGGGGCCGTGCGGGTCATGGAAGTTGGGGCCGTCGAGCAGGCCGTAGGTCCGCAGGAAGTCTTCGTCGTCACCGATGACGGCGCGGACCTCGTCGGCGGTCCAGACGTACGGGTCACCCTCGACCGCATCGACCTCCGCATCGAACGCCGTGTAGAACGCACCTTCGGGTGACGTCATCTCGCGCAGCACGAACTCGGCGATGCCGCGGGCGACGCTGCGGTAGCCGTCGTCGTCGAACAGCTCGGCCGCGGTTGCGTACACGTCCAGCAACATGGCTTGGTCGTACAACATGATCTCGAAGTGCGGCACGAGCCACTTCGCGTCGGTGCTGTAGCGGTGGAAGCCGCCGCCGAGATGGTCGCGTATACCGCCAGCGGCCATCGCGTCGAGCGTCTGCTTGAGCTGCGCTCGCCTCGTCTCGTCGGGGTGCTCACGTTCGAACTGCAACGCCGTTTGCAGCAGCGTTTGCCGTGGGAACTTCGGTGCGTGCCCGAAGCCGCCGTGCATCGGCTCGAAGTCGCCGCGCATCTGCCGCTCAAGGTCGAGCAGCATCGGCAGATCCAAAGTGAACGACGTCTCCGGCCCCTTCGGCTCCGCCAACCGCTGCACGATGTCGGTGATCTGCTGCGCCTGCTGCTCCAACTCCGCCCGGCCGCTCTTGAAGTGATCGCTGAGCGCCGTGAGCACCGTCGGAAACCCCGGTCGACCCTGCATGTCCTGCGGAGGAAAATACGTCCCGCCGTAGAACGGCCGACCGTCGGGCAACATGAACACGCTCATCGGCCAGCCACCCCCGCCGGTCTGCACCTGCACTGCCGTCATGTAAAGCTGATCCACGTCCGGCCGTTCCTCGCGGTCGACCTTGATGCACACGAACCGCTCGTTCATCAACGCCGCGATCTCCGCATTCTCAAAGCACTGCCGCTCCATCACGTGGCACCAGTAACACGTCGAGTAGCCGACGCTCAGGAAGATCGGCACGTCTCGCCGCCGCGCCTCCGCGAACGCCTCGTCACACCACGGCCACCAGTCCACCGGGTTCTCCGCGTGCTGCAACAGGTACGGCGACGTCTCGTTCTTCAGGCGATTGGCCATGCGACACGGTAGCGCTTCACTCGGCCCGCCCCACCTCCGCGAGCACCGCGTGGTGGTCCGCGCCGGCAACATTGAAAGTCCCGAGCGGCCACACGCCGAGGTCCTCGCTCACCAGCACGTCGTCAATACGGAACTTCGGCCAGAAAATCCGACGCAGCCCGCGATTGAACGGCCACGTGCCCGCCGAACCTCGGCCGGTGACGCCGGACGCGCGGATTGCGTCGGCGTTCCACGTGTTGGGCGTGTGATTGAAGTCGCCGGCGACGACCGTCGGCAGCGTCTCACCCGCGATCATCTCGGCCAGCGCCTTGCTTTGGATGCGGTTCGCGTGAACACCGGCGGTGCTGCCGGGGGAACTGGGGTGGACGTTGTAGACGATCCAGTCCTGCTCATCGAAGTTAACCTGCAGGCGGACCCGGCGGACCTTCTGCTCGAGCCCCGATTCATCGGTCGGCTCGAGTCGGAACGGCACCTTGCTGTAAATCGCAAAGCCGTTCGGATCCCGCGCCGGGTGCGAGAGGCGGTACGGGTGCGACTCGCCGAACGCCGCGGCGAACGGCTCGATGTGCAGCGGGTTCCACTCCTGCAGAAGCAACAAATCGGCGTCGAGGTTTGCGAGGTCGGCTGCGGCCCGCTCGGCTCTCGGGTTGAGGAAATACACGTTCGCCGACACCACCCGCAGCGTCGGCCCGCTCGGCGTCGCCGCGCTCGGTCCGACCTGCACCAGCGCGCCCATCACGATCGCCACGACGCCCGCCGTCGCCGCAAGCCACCACCGCCGAAGCGCGAGCGCTACGACACCGCCAACGAGCACGCAGCAGGCAACATGAAACTGTGCCACGAGCAACCGAAACTGCCACGCCCGCCACGCCGACTCACCGGCGAGATCGTCCGGCGACACGTTCGCCAACGCGACGGCACCGACAACGGCAACGAGCACGCCCCACAGCACAACCGCGGCCCACGTTCGGAACTTCTTCACGTCCGCTGCATGCGAGATATCGAAGACAGTTGCAGAACCGCGTTGCGGAGCAACGCAGCTAAGCCTTTCGCAAGTCACCCATAGCTGCGTTG
>JBCDCH010000020.1 GCA_039182125.1 Planctomycetota bacterium | reverse complement strand
TTCGAGGGCTAACGTGCCCTAAATGGAACCGCACACCCTGCAACTCGGCCACAGCCCCGACCCTGACGACGCTTTCATGTTCTACGCGCTCGCGCAGGACCCCACCCTCGTCGAAACCAACGGGTGGTCGTTTAACCACGTCTTGCAGGACATCAACACGCTCTCGGACAGGGCCATCAAGGGCGATCTGGAGATCACCGCGATCTCGATCGCGTCATTCCCGCAGGTGGCCGAAAAGTATGCGTTGACCAGCTGTGGCGCGAGCATGGGCGATGGCTACGGACCCCGCCTCGTCGCACGCGAAGCGATGAGCACCGACGATCTGGCCGGCAAGACCATCGCCATCCCCGGCACGCTCACCAGTAGCTTTCTCGCCCTGCAACTGCGACTCGGCAAGGCCGGCGAGGCTTTCCAATTCCAGGTCGTCGAATTCGACGAGATCCCCCAACACGTCGCCGATGGCAAGGCCGACGCAGGCCTGCTCATCCACGAGGGCCAACTCACTTACGCCGACTTCGGCCTGCACCTGATCGAAGATTTGGGCAAGTGGTGGAAGGACCGCACCGACGGCCTGCCGCTACCCCTGGGTGGCAACTGCATCCGCTGCGACCTCGGCGAACAAGCCATGCGGGAAGTCACCGGCGTCCTCCAACGGTCCATCGAGTACTCCCTCAAACACCGCGACGAAGCGGTGAAGTACAGCCTGCAGTTCGGCCGAGGGCTCGACCACGACCTCGCGGACGAGTTCGTCGGCATGTACGTCAACGACTGGACCCTCGACTACGGCGAAAAGGGCCAGCGCGCCATCGAACTCTTCCTCAAGGAAGGCAGCGACAAAGGCTACATCGGCAGCATCGACGAGGTGAGTTTCGTTCGGCCCGGCTGACCACACCGGCGTTGCTGATCCGTACCATGGCCGCGTGCTGGTCCTCGCACTGCTGCTCTCGCTACTCCAACCGGCATCGCCGAGGGACGATGCTCCGGTACTGTTATTGACGATCTCGCCGGGCGAGTTGGCCTGGGAGCGGTTCGGACATAACGCGTTGGTTGTCGACGGCGTCGCATACGACTGGGGTCGGTTCGATTTCGGCAACTCGACCGGTGAAGTCGCGGCATTTGTCGGGCGTTTCATCCAGGGCGATATGGAGTACGGCTTCGGCGCCGCCGATGCGGAACTGCTCACCGACTTCTACGTCAATGAACTCGGACGCGAAGTGACCGTCACCGCACTCGCGTTGACGCCGGCGCAAAAGAACGCCCTCCGTTCCCTCCTCACTGCGGAGCCGGCGACATACCAGTACGACTACTTCACCGACAACTGCTCTACGAAACTCCGCGACCTGCTCGACCAATCGACAGACGGCGCACTCGCCGAGGGCATGACCGAGCGAACCAGCACCTACCGCACGGAAGTGGACCGCCACACCGAGGGAAGCTGGTGGCTCTGGCCGGCACTGGCGGCGGGGATGGGCACACGCTGCGACGAGCCGATCACGGCATGGGAGCAGAGCTTCATCCCCGGCGAACTCGACCGCCACCTCGACCAGATCACCATCGACGGCCGGCCGATCGTGACATGGCGCCGGATGGTCGGGACGCCCACGGTGCTGGCCGCCGCCACGCCGCCGAACCGGCTCCCATTGATGGGCCTGATCGGTGTGATCGGCGCGGTTACCCTCGTGGCGACAAGCCGGTGGGTGATCGGCCGGTTCCTGACCGGATGCACGTTCGCCTTCTTCGGACTCGGCGGGTGTATCGTGCTGTACCTCTGGCTTTTCACCGGTCACGACCACGCCGGGCCCAATGCGTCGGGGCTGCTGCTCGCGCCGGTTTCGCTGCTGTTGGGTATTGCAATGCCGATGCGGCGACCGACACTGAAACAGGTGCTCGCCGGCGGCGTCCTGCTCTGCATCATGGGCGGCTTGGCGTTCATGGTGATCGCCGGGCAGCATGCCTGGCCCGTCGCCGCCGCAGCCGTTCCGCCGCAACTGGCCGGCCTCTGGATCGCAACCCGCACCCCTCCCCCAAAAACCCTGAACACCACGGACGACCATGACCCATCCCAAGACGAAGGCTCTGATCGCAACACTCGGCCTCGCACTCGGTAGCGGACACGCGCTCGCCCAGGTCTTGCCCGGGGAGACCGGCGAGTTGGTGCAACCCGAGCCGATGGGCGGCGGCGAAAAAGGCGTCACGCCGAGCCAACCGCCCGCCCCGCCGGTGGTGCCCGCCGAGCAGAGAGTTCCCCGTGATATGCAACTACGCGGCGAAGCGCTGCAACTAGTGCGCGCCGCCGCCCGGAGCGACCGGCCCAGCTTCCGTGCCCAGGCGATCGAGGCGTTGCAACTCGGTGCGGGTCGGGATGCGGACGCGACGATCCTGCGCGGCCTGCGTGACGAGGAGCCGATCGTCCGGTTCGCCGCCGCAATGGCCGTCGGGGCGCTCGATCTGCGTAGCGCTTATCCCGACCCATTGCTGCGCCTGGCCAACCCGAGGGAAGACGCGCAAGTCCGTGTCGGTGCGATCTATGCGACAACCGTTCTCGGCGACACACGTTTGACGGACGAACTGGCAGCCCTCACCCGTCACACCAGCGAGACCGTCCGCGGCAGCGCCGTTCTGGCACTCGGTCTGACCGACGCGCCTAGCGCCATCGAGGTGCTCAACGGCCGACGCGGCGATCCGTCCCCCGCCGTCCGCCTGCAGACGTACGAGGCACTCTGGCGACTCGGTGATGTCGAAGCCCGGGACTCACTGATTAGCGGCATGTTCAGCCTCTATCCCGACGAAGAACTTTTCTGCACGCTCGCCCTCGCGGCCAACGGGGACCGGCGTGTCATCGTGCACATCCGGCCGAAGCTTACCAGCGAGTACAGCTACATCGCGTTGGCCGCGTCCCGTGCGATGGGACAACTCGGCAGCGACGAGGGCTACGGCGTCGCGCTGCAAGGTGCCAAGAGCGAAGACCCGCAGGACCGTTCGCTCGCCGCATTCGCGTTCGGCGACATCGGCCGGCTCGACGCGCAACCGTACCTCGGCCAACTCATGACCGACGCCGACCCGAACGTCCGCCTCGCCGCCGCCAGCGCGGTGCTCAAACTCACGCAGTAACGGAACTCACGCTTTGGCGTCGGTCTTGGCGGCACACGCGAAGTCCTTCTCCGTCAGCCCGCCCGCGTCGTGGGTGGTCCACGCGATCCGGGCCGTGTTGTAGCCGACCCGCATGTCGGGATGGTGATCGGCGACACGAGCGATGTCGGCCACCGCGTTCACGAACGTCATCGTCGCCTCGAACTCGGCGAACTTGAACGTCTTGGCGAGTTCGTTCTGCTCGATCTCCCAGCCGGCGGGCAAATCGGCGTGTAACTTTCGGACGTCCGCGTCGTTGAGTGCAGTGGTGTCGGGCATTGCCTCCGTAAGGTAAAGAGAAACATGCGTTGGGTCATCGGCGATATTCACGGCATGCTCACCGCGCTCGAGACACTCCTCGATGTTGTGCGTAATGCCGATCCGCAAGCCCGTTTCATTTGCTGCGGCGATTACGTCAACCGCGGCCCCGACAGCCGCGGCGTCATCGACTTGCTCATCCATGCCGACGACATCACCTGCATCCGCGGCAATCACGATGACATTTTCCAGCTCTTCGTCACAGGCGAGATGTGGGGACCGGAACCGAAGTTCCCGGACCCCGTCGCGACACTCGGCGGCTTTGCGCCGTTCGGCGTACTGACGACATGGGTGAGCTACGGCGTGCCCCGGGTGGTCGCGGCGCATGTGCTGCAAAGTCCGACGGCCGACGGCTTGCGGAAACTGGTCGAGTTCGTGCCGGCCGAGCACCGGGAGTTCCTGAGAAACCTGCCGAGCTGCCATGTCGAGGACGATCTGTTCGTGGTGCATGCGTATTGGTCACCGAAGTCCGCCCCACCAACCCCGGCGAGCCGACTGCAGCGCATGCTTTGGCAACGGTTCGAGATCACCGAGCTTTCCAAACCGAAGAACTGGGAAAGCCGGACCGGCTACTTCGGTCACACGCCCATCCTCAGTTACGACCTTGAAGAAAACCTCCCCATCCAGGGCACCGACATCGTGCTGCTCGACACCGGTTGCTGCATGCCCGACGGTCGGCTCTCGGCCGTCTGCCACGAGACCGGACAGGTCGTGCAGGTCCATCGCATCGGCGAGGTCGTCGATGAATGACTTGCCCGACCATGGCCTGAAACTCGCGTTGGTACATCCACAAATCCCGCAGAACGTCGGCAACATCGGCCGCACCTGCGTCGCGACCGGTACGGCGTTGAACATCGTCAGGCCCATGGGATTCGTCCTCGACGACACGCGACTCAAACGGGCCGGCCTCGACTACTGGCCACGGCTGAAGCTGACCATGCACGACGATCTCGACACATTCATGACGACCGCCGGGACGACATGGTGGTTCGATTCGGAGGGTGAAACGTCACTCTGGGAAGCGCCCATCGCCGCCGGCGACACGTTGGTTTTCGGCAGCGAGACGCGTGGCTTTCCGCTGGGAGTTATGCGTGAGCAGCGGACCGTCCGACTGCCGCAGATGCCGGGCGAACGCTGCCTCAACCTCGCCAGCGCGGCGGCGGCGGCCCTCTACCACGCCATTCACCGCGTACACTGCGACAGCCATGGCCGATGAATCCGCCCACTCGCTCTACGACTGGCAGGTCAGCACGCTGATGCTCGCCTACGACGTCGCCGACCCCCTCGACCGCGACGACAACGAGCAACTCGCCAAGCGTGAGGAAACCGTGCGCGAAGAGCTGCTGCGGATCGCCAAGGCGGTGATTCCCGAAGAGTTCTGGGAAGACGGCGGCAAGGAGCTGACGCCGGAGGTCGCGCACGGGTTGACCAAAGCCGTCATCGGCCGAGCGGCGACGATCGCGGGCTGCTCTTAGTCACTCGGTCATACGAACGACAATCGGGCGATGATCTCCACCGAGATCGGGGCCGACCGTTACTTTGCAGCGTCGATTTGAAAACGCGTGATCGATCGGCACGCGCAGCCCCGGCGGCAACTGTGCGGGCCAGGTGCCGGACAATCCGCCGCGAGCCGGCGAAAGCCCTGCATCACGTAGTGGTTTAACGGCCGCCGACCATGGCGCAGCGTTGAAATCACCGACCACAAGCACGTCCGTCCACTCCGATCGCGACACAACCCAATCGGCTATCGCCTCCGACATCGCGACCTGCTCGGCGAAACCACACGCAGTGCCGGGACGGGCCAGATGAGCTTGCATCACCTCCACCCCACCGAGATCGACCACGGCCATGTCACGGATTGTGCCGGGCACGCTGAATGACTCGACGTGCGCCTTGTTGATCACCGACCACTTCGGCACCAGCACGATCAAACCACGCGTGTCATCGCTCGGCCGCTGCAGCAAGAACCGCCAACCTTCCGGCGGCGTCCGTGCCAGTTCGTCCTCGGGCCGGACTTCTAGAAGAAACACCGCAGCCGCGTCGAGATCGGAGACCCATGCCCGTACTGCCGCCGGATCACATCCGCCAACGTTGGCATGAGCGAACGACGCCCCACTACCCGGCCCGTCAGGCTGAAACGCCGTCCACCCGACCGGTGCAGCATGTGCCGCGACCGCAAGCAACCCGACCGACGCCCAGCGCTTTCGCACGACCGCCAACACGATCACCGCCACGACCAGCGACACCACCGCCAGTTGCAAGCGAAAATGATTCAGCATGTCGAGCCACCACGCCCACGTGCCGAAGTACGGCAGCACCGCGAGCAGGAGCATCAAGGCCACGAGGGCGATGGCGAGTTTCTCACGCACACCACGGATGATGCCGCAGCCTGCTGAATGTTTCATCGGCGACGTTGAGCGGCACGCGGATTTGCCCCGCCCGCCGCGGTTCGTCACGATGCCCCCATGCCACGGCCGGCGATTTTCTTTGACCGCGATAACACCCTCATCCGCAACAGCGGCTACCTCCGCAATCACCGCGAAGTCGTGCTGTTACCCGGCGCGGCCGATGCGGTGGCCGACGTGCGTCGGCTCGGCTTCGCCACGATCACCGTCAGCAACCAGTCCGGCGTGGCCCGTGCGATGATGAGCGAAGCCGACGTCCGCGCGGTCAATGCACGCATGGACGAGCTGCTGCTCGACGACAATCGCGAGGCGATTTTCGACGAACATTACTTTTGCCCGTACCACCCGGACCCGGCCGTCGCGTCGGTGCGGCGGTACTGCGTCGATAGCGACCTGCGAAAGCCCAGGCCGGGCATGCTGCTGCTCGCGGCACGAGAGCATGATCTGGACCTTGCCAACAGTTGGATCATCGGCGACGCGACGCGGGACGTGGAAGCGGGCCAGACGGCCGGTTGCCGGACGATCCTCCTGCGACTGCCCGACGTGGAACCATCGCCCCACGCCGAATGTGGCGACGGCGGTGCCGACTTCGTGGCGGCGTCTCTTGCCGAAGCCGTCGATTACATCGCCGATCACGCGGAAGAGGTCCGTGAACCAACGCCGGCCGAGATTGTCGCCCCCGAGCCTGTTCCAGCGCCGGATCAAACACCGGCTGTTGCGGCAACGCCCCCGCCGGACACGTCGAAGCTCGACGACATCCTCGCCGAGCTTCGCTGTCAAACACGAAGCCTCGCGAGCCAGGATGCGTTCTCCGCGCCGTTGCTGCTGGCAGGTGTTACGCAGATCCTCGCCTTGGCGTTGCTGATCTTCGCGTACCTGCTGACCGACGATGGCGGCAGTCGGGCGAACCTTTTGATCACCGCGGTGTTCGTGCAAGTCCTGACACTCACGCTCGCGGTGGTCGGGCGCAAATGACAACGAGGCGTCGGGACATCGCGTCCCAACGCCTCGTTGTTTGGTCTTGGTAAACGGATTAGTACTTCACCGAGCAACCGTAGGCCTTGGTCTGCGGGAGGCTGACCGACTCGCCGGCGAGCAACTCGTCAAGCGCGCGGGCCACGAAGTTTTCGGCACCCGCGATGTCACCCTGGTCGGTGCTGGGCTTGCTGTCGATCGCGCCCATGTAGGCGAGGGATCCATCGGCGGCGATGACGTACATGTGCGGGGTGGTCTTGGCCTTGTAAGCCTTGCCGATCTCGCCCGACGCATCATTGAGAATGGGCCGGTCGATGTTCCACTCCTTGGCGATCTCGGCATTCTGCTCGACATTGCTGAAGTTGCTGCTGTCGATCGCGAGCCAAACCACGCCCTGCTCTTCGTACTTGTCGGCAAGCTTGTTCATGTCGCCGTTGACGTAGAACTTCTTGACGAACGGGCACTGGTCGTTGAACCATTCGAGGACGACGATCTTGCCTTCGAAGTCGTTGATCGAAACAGGCTGGCCACTCTGATCCATCAACTCGAACTCCGGAACGACCTCGCCCAATGTCGCCGTCTCGGCATGACCACCGGGGTGAGCCATGACCAAGCTGGTGCTGCAGAAGTTGCAGGAATCAGCGACGGCACAGGCTTCACCGGACTTCTCGGCGCCCTTTTGTTGGGCGTAGCCTTTGTCTCCCGGGCCAGCGAGTACGCCCAGAGCGACGGTGGTACCGAGTGCAAGGGCGGCAACGCCGCTGACGATTTTCGTGATATTTCGCATGGATGGTGCTCCAAGTAAGGGGTTTACGTGTGGGTAGTCTATTCCAGAATCAGACGGTAGGGAAGGTCGAGTTCGTAGTGTTTCGTCACGCCATCGGCGTCGGTCCAGACCAGCAGCACTTCGAGCGACGATCCCGAGAGCGGGCCGATCTTACTGGCTACCACGACGATCGGCAGCGTGTGCTCGCCGTTCATCAGATTGCGTTTGAGTTCGCCGGTCTCGATCGAAGTGACCAGCAGATTGTTCTCGGGGGCGGGCAAAATCTGGACATCAATCTCGCTGGCGACGCCGCGCTGTCGGTCGACCCAGCTCAGCTCCGCCACACCGCTGCCAGGTTTGCCGTCGATCGAGAAGCCGGCCGAGCCCGCGTCCTCCGGGAGCTTCGACTTGGCGTCGGCAAGGCGGTTGCGCTCCGTTGGCTCGTCGGTACGCAGTGTCGCGGTGGCCTCCGCTTGCTCGGGAAGACACACGTTCGGATCACATACCAAGTACTTCACCGTCGCACCGATCGTCACCGGATCGTCGGGCAGTTCACTGGGCGGCGTGATCGTCGCGAGGAATGTCACCGCATTGGAGTACCCGTAGCCGAGCGAGCCCGCACTCTCGAAGGTTTTGGGCACGGGGAACTGCAACTCACCGGCGGTAAACCCCTCGGGCAGATGCCACTCCACCCGCGGCGGCAGGCCAGCATCGCCGGGGTTCTTCCAGTAGACGTGCCAGGTCGGCCGCAACTCGAAACGCAACCCGACGATCATCGGCTCACCCGCGACAAAAGCGTCCGCATCGGCAACCAATGTCACCTCCGCCTTGGGCGCAGCGTCAGGCGGCATGGCGTATGCCAGCATCGAGATCATCATGGCGGTGAGTAAGCTCATCGTTTGCGCCGGATAGTACGAGACACCCGAGAACCGTCGGAAGTCGCAAAATCCGGATCGTTCCTTACGAAACTTTCACCCGAACCGAACCTGCCCACGGATGATTTCGGTGGCCCGGTGCGAACAATCTACTACCATTTCGCCAACACACTTCGCAGATAGATCGCCATGTCCGTCGTTTTTCCAGCTTCGCAGCCGACTTCTGACTGCCCCGCGCTCAACGCCAACGTGTTGGTGTTGAACAAGTTCTACCAAGCCTTGCGCGTGGTGAACGTACGCCGCGCCTTCTGCCTGCTGGCCAAGGACCTCGCGGAAGTCATCCACATCGAGACCGATTCGGGCGGCAAGGTCGCGCAATGGGAGAACATGACCTTCGGCAGCTGGGCCGAGCTTTCGCAGCTCAAGGCCGAGTTCGAGCCGGACGGTTTCGATTTCGTCCACACGGTGCGTTACCCCATCGCTGTGCCGCGGATCATCCGCTTGCTCACCTATGACAAGCTTCCTCGGCAGGATGTGAAGTTCAACCGCCGCAACATCTTCGCCCGGGACCACAACCGTTGCCAGTATTGCGGCGATCGGTTCCCCACGAGCGAGTTGTCGCTTGACCACGTCGTGCCGCGCAGCCAGGACGGGCCGACGACGTGGGACAACATCGTGACCTGCTGCATCGACTGCAACGTCCGCAAGGGCGGCCGCACGCCGAAGCAGGCGCATATGAAGCTCATCACCGAGCCGGTCAAGCCGAAGCGTTCGCCGGTCATCAATATCCGCCTCGCCGACCACCGTTACAAGTCTTGGAAGCAGTTCCTCGACGAAGCGTATTGGACCGTTGAGTTGAAGTAGCCCTTCTGCCGCAACTGGCCCCAACACGTGTATACAAAACTCCGCGTGGAGTGCTGACCGCGTTCAAAACACGGCCAGCTTTTCTATCGCGACAATCGTCCGCCATGCGAATAGAACATGCACGGGCGTCGTCGGATCGACGCCGGAACGTCGCACTCTGATTTGAAAGCATTCGATGACCAAACAAGCCATCATGTCCGCCGCGATCGCGGCCGCCGTATCTTCCGCGTTGCTGGCCGGGCATGCCGTGCTCGCCGACACTCCCACCACCGCGCCCACAACCAACCCGTCGACACAGCCGAGCACCGGTCCTGCCACCAACCCGACGACCGAACCAGCGGCCGCCGAACAACGTCCGCTGGCCGAGGTCATGGCCGACTTGCAGATCACGTCGACCGAACTGGGTGACGTCATCGGCGGCCCAGAGCGCGTTTTCGATGCCGACGCCCGCAAGGCGGATGCCGAGCAGGTGCTTCCGCTGGCGCGCAAGATGAAAGCGTTGATGATCGAGGCGTTGGGATTCCCGATGGTGGCTGGTCAGGTCGACCCGTCGCAGATGGACGCTTTGCTGTTGCTGTATGGCGACGAAGCCGTCCGGGCCGATCTTGATGCCACGGCCGCCGGAGACGGTGAGGAAGCACTCGCTGCCAAGACCACCATCATCGAGGTTGACTACCTCAAGTCCGAAGACGAAGCGGCCCGCCTGGCTGCGATTGACTCGCTCAACGCCGTCGCGGCGGAGAACACCGATTCGGAAAAGGTCGTGATCACCTACGCCGGCCTGATGAGTTTGCCGATGACCGGCGATGCCGAGTTCGCCCGACTCGGTGAGGGCGCGCAGGTGCTGGAAGGCGAGTTGGCCGAACGGCTCAAGGACGAGATGGCGATGATTCGGCAAGCCCGCGCGGCGGAATCGGAGACCGAGGTCGACAACGCTGGTGAAGCACCCGCCACACAACCGGCCGCAGAGTGACAACTCGAGCCATGCAAGAATAAGGACGAACGAGCGAAATCGCTCGTCCGTCCTTGTTTGTTCCGTGATTTGCGAAAAACTACAAAGCTTTCGAAAGTGCTTCGGCCTTGTCCGTCTTTTCCCAGGTAAACGTGTTCTCGCCTTCCTCACCCGGCGTGCGGCCGAAGTGCCCGTGGCGGGCCGTGGGGCTGTAGATCGGACGCAGTAGGTCGAGCGTGCTGATGATGCCGTTGGGCGTCAGGCGGAAGTGCTCGCGGATCAGGTCGCTGATCTTGTCCTCGGGCAGCTTGCCGGAGCCGAATGTGTCGACGTGGACGCTCACCGGCTTGGCGACACCGATGGCGTAGGCGAGTTGGATCTCGACCTCATCGGCGAGCCCGGCTTCGACAACGTTCTTCGCGACGTAGCGGGCCATGTAAGCGGCGCTGCGGTCGACCTTGGACGGGTCCTTGCCGCTAAACGCCCCACCGCCATGGCGACCACGACCCCCGTAGGTATCGACGATGATCTTCCGGCCGGTCAGTCCCGCATCGCCGTGCGGACCGCCGATGACGAACTTGCCCGTCGGGTTGATGTGGTAGATGACCTCGTCGGTCATGTACCCGGCGGGGATGCACGGCTTGATCGCCTTCTCGATGACCTCGGCCTTGGCCGCATCGCTGATCGTGTCGCCATCGAGGACCGACTCGTCGTGCTGCGTCGAGACCACGACCGTGTGAACCCGCTTGGGCGTACGGCCTTCGTACTCGACGGTGACCTGGCTTTTGCTGTCGGGACGCAGCCATTTCATCTCGCCACTCGCGCGAAGTTCGGCGAGTTTGGCGACGATCAGGTGCGAGAGGTGGATCGGCAACGGCATCAACACGTCGGTGTCGCGGCATGCGTAGCCGAACATCAGGCCCTGGTCGCCGGCACCCTGTAGGTCTTCGTCAACCTTGTCCGCCGCGGAGTCGACGCCGCGGGCGATGTCCTCGGACTGAGCGTGGATCGCCGAGAGGACGCCGCAGGAGTCGGCGTCGAACCGCATGCGCGGGTCGGTGTAGCCGATCTTGCGAATGGTCTCGCGGGCCAGTTCCTGCACGTCGATGTAGCTCTCGGTCCGCACCTCGCCGGCAAGCACGACCTGTCCCGTGGTCACGAGCGTCTCGACGGCAACGCGGGCATTGGCGGGGTTGGAATCCTCCCGCAGGATCGCATCCACGATGGCGTCGGAGATCTGGTCGGACACCTTATCGGGGTGTCCCATGGATACGGATTCGGACGTGAACAGGTACGGGCGGTCGGCCATGGGGAGTGTGATTCAGGGGAGGGTGGACGTAGATTTGGGAGGAAGAACGTAGACCCGTGCCGGGATAGTGGCAAGTCGCGTCCATCGTTTCAGCCGGATGAACGGATGGAATCGGCCGGCCCCAGGACGGCCCGGACGCGGTCGCCGGTGGATCGGCCGAAGAGCGTTTCGGTGCTCGCCTCGACCAAACGCAACGCCTCACCGGCTGGACCACCGCGCAGTGCCGCGTGACCGAGCCGAGCTCCCAGGATCATCCCCAGCGTCGCGGCCAGCGTGTCCGTGTCACCCGCCCCACTCGCGAGCAGCCGGATGGCCAGCAATGGCTCGTCGCCGGCATATCCGACGCAGGCCGAGATTTGGCGTAGTTGCAGCGTCGGGTCAAACGGCTTGAGATCGTGCGTCGGCGCGTCGGGTCCGTGGTAGATTTCGTCGCGGACCACGGCGAGGAACTCGGCCGGGGACAACGACCGGTGCCGCTCGCCAAACGACGCATCGCTTGGCCACCATGCGGCAAATCCTGGGTCTACCGATCGTGCGCGAACGGCCTCACTCGCAGCTCGGCCCAGCAACCCGGATACCGCCACGCCCGCGCCTTGGTCGAGCACACTCGCCACGGGTGCGTCGATCAGGCCGAGTTCGAGAAACAGGAAATTCCCGAAACACACCGGCACGCCGGGTCGGTAGAAGCATGGCGTGTCGTCGCAGCCACCACCGTTCCCCGCGGCCGTGTCGTAAAACCCGAGCCATTGCCACGCGGACTCCGCCGCCGTCGCTTCACGCCATGCGACCGACTCGGGAGCGCGTTCACGCAGCCATATCCGCCAGTCCGATTCGGTCGGTGTCACGCCACGCCGATGTGCGTCCGCGAGCCAAGGCTCGATCAACACCAAACGAACGGCCGTGTCGTCGGAGACCACGCCCCGCATGCCGGCAGTGACCTCGGGCGGTGCCCAAATGTTCCAACAGTTCGCCGCCGGCTCACGAAAGCCATCGACCACGGACAGTTCCCAATCGACCAATGGCGACACTTCTCCGCGCAGCCCCGCCGCCTCGCAGGGAAGACCGAGGACATCCCCGAGGGCCGACAAGGCGAGGGCGCCCGCGACTTTGTCGTGTAGGTCGTTCATCCGTTGCCTCAGGCCCGCAACCGACGCACCGCTTCTTCCACGTTCTCCCGGCTGTTGAACGCGCTGAGGCGAACGTACCCCTCGCCGGCCTGGCCGAAACCGCTGCCGGGGGTACAGACCAAGTGATGATCGTTGAGCAGGCGATCGAACATCTGCCAACTCGTCTCGCCGTCGGGACAACGAACCCAAACGTACGGCGCGTCGACGCCGCCGTAGACGGTCATGCCTTGCGCGGTGAGTGCTTCGCGTAGGAGCTTGGCGTTGTCCATGTAATGCGTGACGAGGTCGGCGACCTGCTGTTTGCCGGCGTCGGAGTACACCGCTTCGCAGCCACGGCTGACGATGTAACTGATGCCGTTGAACTTCGTGCTCTGACGCCTGCTCCAGAGATCGCGTAGCGCGACATCGTTACCGTCGGCGGATTTGGCGGTCAGCCCCTTGGGCACGACCGTCCACGCCGCACGCACGCCGGTGAAGCCGGCGGTCTTGCTGAAGCTGCGAAACTCGATCGCACAGTCGGTCGCGCCGTCGAACTCGTAAATGCTGTGGGGAATGTCGGGCGTCTGAATGAACGCCTCGTAAGCGGCATCGAACAGCAGAACAGCCTTGTTCGCCCGGCACCAATCGACCCACGCCTGGAGCGTCGCGCGGTCGGCGACGGTGCCGGTCGGATTGTTCGGGAAGCAAAGGTAGACCAGGTCGACCGGCTCGCTCGGCATCGGCGGCTGGAAACCGTTCTCCGCGGTGGCCGGTAGGTAAACAAGCCCGCCGTAGCGCCCGTCCTCACCCGCAGCCGATGCGTTGCCGGCCATCACGTTCGTGTCGACGTAAACCGGGTAGACCGGATCGCACACGGCGACTTTCGACGGACCGAAGATATCAAGGATGTTGGCACTGTCGCACTTGGAGCCGTCGGAGATGAAAATCTCGTCCGCATCGATCGGGCAGTTGGCGTAACTGTTATCCGCGATCGCTTCGCGGAGGAAGTCGTAGCCGGGACCCGGGCCGTAACCCTGGAACGTGTCCCGCACGGCCATCTCGTCGACCGCCTTGTGCAGGGCTTCGACCACCGCCGGCGGCAATGGCTCGGTGACGTCGCCGATGCCCATCTTGATGATCGGTGCGTCGGGGTTTGCTTCGGTGAACTCGCCGACGCGTCGGGCGATCTCGGGGAACAGATAGCCCGCCGAGAGGTTCAGGTAGTGATCGTTGATCCGTGCCATGGGCAAGACGGTAGGTCATTGCGGCCGATGCTCCACCGTGATCTCTTGTGCATCGCTTCGTCGGATGCGCTTCTTCATCCAGCGCACGGCGAGCAGGTCCCGCAACCCACCGAGCCCGCGTTGAAGAACACCGACGCCGTACTTGGTTTGACCCGTGTGACGAACGCGGTGACGCACCGGATACTCGGCGATGACCCCGCCGTGCATGGCGACCATGGCGGGGATGAACCGGTGCATCCCTTTGAGATGCAAAGGTAGTTTTCGGGCAAACTCGGCCTTGAGCACGCGAGCGGAGCAGCCGGTGTCGCGGACGGCATCGCCGATGACCGCGCGCCGGGCAAGCCGGCCGATACTGCTGGCAAGTTTCCGTGGCCCGCTGTCGGCCCGCGTCGCGCTGCGATCGCCTTGCACCAGATCGACGCTGCGTTCGTTTAGTAGGTTCATCATGCCCATCAACTCGGCCGGGTCGTTCTGAAGATCGGCGTCGAGGAAAGCCACCAACGGCGCCGTCGCCACCGACACGCCCGCACCCATGGCCGCACTCTGTCCAAGCGGCATCTCATGACGGAGCACGCGGAGCCGCGGCCAGTTTTGCAGCCAACGACATGCTTCGAGCATCTGCTCGAGGTTGTCCGGCGTCGCGTCGGTCGAGCCGTCGTCAACGATGATGACTTCCGCGGTGTCGCCGAACGCCGCCGCGATCTCTTCGACGAGCGGCCCGACGTTGTCCTGCTCGTTGAGCGCGGGCACAACGATCGAGATCACCGGGGCAACCATGTCGGACTCTACGGCCACGTTCTACGACTGACCGACCGGTGGCCGCGGCTTCTTGCCCGGCTGGGTGCGGAAGCTGCGAAGGTATTCGATCCACATGCTCGTCAGGCCGTTCTCGTAGCAACCCTTCACGAGCGAGTCGACATAGTTCTCCGTGGGTGGCACGTCGAACTTGGCGGGATCAACGCCGGCATAGGTCCATGCCAAAACCTCGGGACCACCGCCCGTGTGCCGACAACGAACTTCGACCCGGCCGTAGATGCCGATCTCCGTGCCGCTCGCATCGACCTGCCTGCCGACCTTTCGATCAAGCGTTTCGAGATCGCGGTCTTGAACTTCGAAGAGCACGCCACAAACGTATTTGCCGGGGTCGTACACCACGTCGGCGATGCCGCCACCCCAGTACTCGGAGTAGATCGGAAAGCCCATCCGGTAGTTGTCGAGGATCGCCGGCTTGCCGTTACGGAGTGCGGGCGAACGCAGACCGTAGTGCCGACACCAATCGGCGACTGCTTCGAGGTTGAGGTTGGAACCGTACGCGAAATAGTTCATGAAGCCGGCAGTCGGTGGCGGCATCGTAGCGTAACGGAACCGCTAGTCTGCAAGATTCGCCCGGCCTTCGCGGAGTGCCAACGCCTCGGCGTCGGGGAACATCCGGGTCAGGTGTCGCACGACCCGCCTCACCCGGCGAACCACATCCCGCTCCTCGAGCACCGCCTGCTTGACCACCGCGTCGGACACCATCTCGAACGCCAGCACGTCCGCCACCTCCGCGGTCGGCAACGGGCTGTCGAGCAACTTGAGCACCTGCTGCTGCAGCGGCGTCCCGGCGATCGGCTCACGATCAATGATCTCGCGAAGCTTTTCGCGCTGATCCGCAAGGTCGATTTCGAACACCTTGCTCTGAGCCACGGCCTTGAGATCGACCCGCCGGTACATCTTGCCGTTCGTGTCGGACTCGTACTCGCGCGTGATGCGAACACGCTCGGTGCCCTGCACAAGAATGTTGTAGCGCCCGTCATCGAGCCTGCGATGGTCGATGATGGCACCCAGGCAACAATGCTCGAACACCGGCGGGTCGATGCCGTCGGGGACCGATTCAAACCCTTCCTGGAGATGGCCAATTACCATGAGCTGCTCGCCTTCGAGCGCGTCGGCGGTCATCTGGCGGTACCGCTCCTCGAAGATGTGCAATGGCAGAACTGCCTTGGGCAGCAACACCATGCGCGGCAACGGAAACATCGGGATGTTCTCAAGCAAACCTGTGGCCTGGGACATGCCGGATGATACGTCGGGGGTGTCGCGACCGTTCATTTCTCACGGACGCCCGACATACCGAATCAACCGAAGTGGCCGAGGGGCCTCTGCGTATCTGTGACTGATTCGCCCACGGATACGGAGAGGCCCCTCGGCCGCGTTTTGGAACAACTTGCCCGCCGTGTGTTACCGCTCAGTACAAGACTTCGCTGGCTTTCTCGATGGCCTCGATGACCTGGCGGACATGGAACGGCTTCTTGAGGTAGCCGTCGAAGCCGTTGCCGACGAGCTTGCCGCCCTCGTCGTCGCTGAGCTTGCCGCTCATGGCAATGACCTTGGTGAGCTGGAGGTCGGGGTTGTTCTTGACGGCCTTGGCGATCTCGGAGCCGTCGACGTCCTTGAGGTGCATGTCGACGAGCATGACGTTGGGCCGGAAGCGGTCGGCGAGCACGCCGGCCTGGAAGCCGCTGCGGGCGACCTCGACCTCGAACTTCGCCTCGTCCTCGAGAATCTTCTCCAGCACCTCGACAATGTCGTGCTCGTCATCGACGATGAGCACCCGCGTCGCACCGGTCATCAGCCCGTTGAGCGGAATGCCGTGCTGCTTCATGAAGCGGATCAGTTGGTTCAGCGGGATGCGGCGGTCCTTGGAGCCCGGAATGCGGTAGCCGGTGAGCTGGCCGGAGTCGAACCACTTGCTGACGGTGCGCGGGGCCACGTTGCAGATCTTGGCGACCTCGCCGGTGGTCAGGACGTCGTTGTGTCGGAATTCTTTCGAGGTTTTGGTTGTCACACTCATGATGCATTGTCTCCTTCGGACGCCGACGACCGGCTGCCGAAATGTTCCCCGTAATGACATCGGCGAAGAGAACGGTCGGCTTTGGTGGCGTGTTTGGGAATGCCGGTAAAACCCGACGTCCCAGCACCACCACGCCCGCCGTCAGACCCGGCACACGCAGTATGACACCGGTTATCAGGCTCGGCAAAACCAAATTCGCCGTTAGACTCCCCCCTCCACATGCACGTCCTCTACGTCCACCAGAACTACCCGGCCCAGTTCGGCCACATCGCCCACCACCTCTCCGACAAGCTCGGCTGGAAATGCACCTTCGTCTCCGAGACGCCCGCCGGCAAGGACGGCAACATCGAGAAGATCCAGTACAAACGCCTCGGCGGTGCGACGCCCAAGAACCACTTCTGTTCTCGGACCTTCGAGAACACCGTCTGGCACTGCGACGGCGTGTTTCGCGCACTCGCCGATCGGCCGGACGTGAAGCCGGACCTGATCGTCGGGCACTCGGGCTTCGGGTCGACGCTGTTCCTGCGGGAGCTGTTCCCGGACGTGCCGGTGATCAACTTCTTCGAGTACTACTACCTCCCGCACGACGCCAACAGCGACATGGACTTCCGCCATGACCTGCGCCAGCTCGGCTGGGAGGCGGGCGTGTGGAAGTACCAGCGCAGCCGGTGCCGCAACGCGATGATCCTGCTGGACCTGCAGAACTGCCAGCACGGCTACTGCCCCACCGCTTTCCAGCGCTCGCGCTTTCCCGACGAGTACACGAAGAAGCTGCGCGTGATCTTCGACGGCATCGATCGCGGCGTCTGGCACTCACGCAACGACGAACTCCGCCCCGAGCCGGGATCGCGGACCACCCGCACCTTCGCCAACGTCGAAGTCGCGTCCGACGACAAGCTGGTGACTTACGTTTCGCGCGGCTTCGAGTCCATGCGTGGCTTCGACATCTTCGCCAAGGCCGCACGACGCATCCTCGACCGGGATCCGAAGGTCCGCATTCTCGTCGTCGGCACCGAACGCATCGCCTACGGCGGCGACGAATCACACACCTCGGGCAAGACATTCAAGCAGTGGGTGCTCGATCAAGACGAGTTCAAGAACGCCGACCTCTCGCGTCTGCACTTCGTCGGCCGCATGGAGCCGATGCAGTTGAGCGAGCTCCTCGCGGCGACGGACCTGCACATCTACCTCACCGTGCCGTTCGTGCTCAGTTGGTCGAGCATGAACGCGATGAGCTGCGGGGCGATCGTTCTCGGGAGTGACACGCCGCCGGTGCTCGAGATGATCGAGCCGGGCGTGAACGGACTGGTCGCCGACTTCTTCAACCCCGACGAGTTCGCCGACAAGGCGTTGGAAGTGCTCGCAGACATCCCCGGCCACCGCCACCTCGGCCAAGCCGCCGAGCAGATGATCATCGACCGCTACAGCCTCGACGCGGTTCTACCGCAGATGCTCACGCTCTACGACGAGGCGACCAAGACCACCACCGGCCTCGAAGCCGCCCGGCCAAGACCGGTTGTACCGAAAGTCGCGGTCCCACCGCCACCGCAGCAGCAGAAGCCGCGTAGATCCACCGGACCGTTTGCGGGGTGAAACGATTTTCTGTTGCGTGACGTCGTTATCGGGCCATGCTTACCACGATGAAGTGCCCAGCCCGATCCACGTTACTCGCTCTTGCGATCACTACCGCACTCAGCTCAACCGCTTACGCCGGCATTACCCTGCTCTCGGCCCGGCAGTCTGCCCAACTTCAAGTGGGTGGTTTCACCGAAAGCTTTATCGTGGACGAGATCGTCGATCTCGACCGCGACTTGGAAGGCTTGGACACTGGCTCGGGCAACCTGTCGTTCGAATCGAGCATCAGCGACGAGCAAATCGCCACCTCTTTCGACGGCAGCTACACCGTGGTCGAGGGGTTTGGTTCCATCTCGAGCAGCGTTCGAGTTGCGTTTGCCGTCGATAGCGCGATCGACTTCATGCTTCAGCTACCGACCGACAGCAGTTACAGCTCCCTCGGCGGAGCTGACAGCAGTGCGATCATCACGTCGCTCTTTTCCACATCGGACTCGGTGTCCGTCTTCGACGTTCTGAACGACGCGAGTCTGGGGATGGCTGCGAACGACCTGGACATTCCGCTCACGATTTCACGACTGGGGTCAGGTGTCACGTTCGACGAGGATGCACAGACGTTGAGCGGCCAACTTCAACCTGGCGAGTATGAGTATTCGACGGAGTACTTTCTCGTCGAAGAAGGCTTCGACGCGGGCGACAACGTCGCGCTAGCGATCCTTCGGAATCTGGACTTCACGCTGAGCTTCAGTGAACCGGACGATGACGACCTTCACGGCATGAACGACGACGGTGATGACGGCGGCGTCGGCGGTGGACCGGGCGGGGACGGCGACCCGGCGGTGATACCGCTGCCCGCGACGGCGTGGGGCGGGCTTGGCATGTTCGTCGGCGCGTTCGCGTGGCGTCGGTTGAAGAAGTGATCGTTTTCCCCCCTTGAGCAGCGACCGGCGGGAGCCTTGTCCAAACTCCCTTTGGTCGCCGCTCAACGTCAGAACGCGTTTGCCCAGAACCGCACGACGGCCCCGCCGCCGAGGACGAGGGCGGCCAGGCCAACGCCGCCGATGGTCGCGCCCCAGACGGCCATCTGGCGTGTCGTCACATGACCGGTACTGAACGCGATCGCGTTGGGCGGGGTGCTCATCGGCATGGCCATTGCGATGCTCGCCGAGAGTGCGACGCAGACGGCTGCGGTGATCGCCGGCGTTGCGTTATCACTTCCGGCAAACAGACCGATCGCGATCGGTAAGAAAAGGTTCGCCGCAGCGGTGTTACTCATGAATGTGCTGAGCAACAGCGTGATCACGGCCAGCGAGCCGACCAGCAGCACGCCCGGAATCGCCGAGAGTTGATCGGCGATCACACCGTCGAGTCCGGCAGCCTGCATCCCGGTGCCTAGCGCGATGCCGCCAGCGATGAGGATCAGAACGTCCCACTCCAGTGTGTCGATGTCGTGCCGGGTCAAGACACCGGTCGCGGTCAACGCCAGTGCGGGCAACAGCGCGATGACACCGCTGCTCAGGCCGTGCAGGCTCGTCGTGAGCCAGCCGACCACCGTCAGCGCGAAAATCACGATGACGAACCAGCCGCGCGCGTTGAGCGGCGTCTTCTTCGGCTCCATCTCCAGTTGCTTCGCTTGGGGCTTGAACACCGTCGCCAGGATGAGCCAGGTCAGCGTCAGCAGCGCCACCATCAACGGCAGACCGATCGCCATCCAGTTGAGGAAGCTCACATGAACGCCCGCCTTGCCGAGCGCCGCAACGGCGACGGCATTGGGCGGCGTGCCGATGGGCGTGGCCATTCCGCCGACGTTGGCCGCGAACGCGACACCGAGGATCAGCGCGACGCGGAACGGATCGGTCGCCTCGGTCTTGGCGATCATCGGCGCGGTCAGTGCGATCATGAGCGCCGTCGCGGCGGTGTTGCTCATCCACATGCTCATCACGGCCGTGACGACCATGACCGCCAGCAGCGCGATGCGTGGTTTGTTGGTGAACGGTCGAAGCACCTTGCCGGCCACGACGCGGTCGACACCCTGCCGCGTGATCGCATGCGCTAACAAGAATCCACCGAAGAACAGGAAGATGACCGGGTTGGCCGCCACCGCGAGGATGTCCTGATAGCGCGGCGCATTGTCCGAGTTTTCGAACCCGAGCCAGGGCCAATCACCCGGATTGGCCAGGAAGATCACCATCAGCGCGAAAACGGAAATGCTCGTGGCGAATAGCGGGATCGACTGGGTACACCACAACGCCGCGGCGAGCGTGAAGATGCCACTCATCCACACGCCTTCCCGAGGCACGTCGGTGAACGAAAACATCATGGACACGACAAGGCCGCTAAAGACCAGACATGCCAGCGCCGGCGCTGCGTTTCGGAACATGCCGGCCGCGATCTCGCGGACGGCGAACTCGGTCCTGTCCGAGACGCCCGGCTCGTAAATGACGGCCAGATCCGTCGGATGGCGTTCGGCCGACTCAAGATCCATGGGAGCCCTTTCAGATCGGGCTTGGTTGTCAGGAACGGATTCGGACGGGGAAACCGATGCCGGCTTGACGGGGCCGGCGTCCTCGTTGGGACGGTGCATGCCACACCTCGATGCGCGTGTCGCGCGGGTGAGTTTGAAGCCTCCGCGAATGGGTAAAACAGGTGTCGGCAGCGAACGCCTCCACGTCCGGCGTCACCTGACTTAAAGGCGGCTGATGAGCAACTCCCGTTGGAAAACCATTTCCTTGGGCAGATCACCGGCGAGCCGCAAAAGCAACTCTTCCTGGCTGAGCATCTCCTGCTTGAACGCATCGCCATCGACACGTTCGAGGGCCTGAAAGTCCTTGGCATCGAAGTCACTGCCGTCGACGTCCCGGAGACCTTCCAGGTCGATGTCCATGGGCCGGGGCATCCAGCCAAGCGGCGTCTCAATCGCACCTGCACCGCCGTGGCAGCGGGCGATGATCCACTTCAGAACACGCATGTTTTCTCCGAACCCTGGCCAGAGAAACTTACCCGTCTCGGGGTCCCTTCGGAACCAGTTTACGTGGAAGATACGCGGACAATCGGTCATCTCCTTACGCATGCGGAACCAGTGGATCAGGTAGTCGCGAACGTTGTAGCCGATGAACGGAAGCATCGCCATCGGATCACGGCGGACGCTGCCGATTTTGCCTTCGGCGGCGGCCGTCCCCTCGGACCCAAGTGTCGCACCGACATAAACGCCGTGGATCCAGTTGAATGACTGGAACACAAGCGGGATTGTGTTGGAGCGTCGGCCACCGAAAATGATCGCACTCACCGGCACACCCGCCGGGTCGTCGGCGGCTTCATCGAGGACCGGGTTGTTACGCATCGGCGCGGTAAATCGGCTGTTGGGATGGGCTGCCTTTTCATCAGAGTCGGGCGTCCATTCATTACCGAGCCAGTTGATGATCTTGCCCGACGGCGGCTCTTTGGTCTTACCTTCCCACCACACATCGCCATCCTCGGTCATGGCGACGTTCGTGTAGATCGTGTCCCGGCTCATCGACTCCATCGCGCTGGCATTGGACTCGTAGTTCGTACCCGGCAACACCCCGAAGTAACCGTTCTCGGGGTTGATCGCCCGCATCTTGCAAGTGACCTGATCCGCCCACATCCACGCAATATCGTCGCCGACCGTGGTGACCTTCCAGCCCTCATCGACGTACTTCTGGGGCGGCTGTAACATCGCGAAGTTGGTCTTACCGCAGGCACTGGGGAACGCACCGGTGACGTACGTCTTTTCGCCATTGGGATCGGTGACCCCGAGAATGAGCATGTGCTCCGCCATCCAGCCTTGTTGCTTGCCGAGGAAGCTGGCGATACGCAGCGCGAGGCATTTCTTGCCGAGCAGCGCATTACCGCCGTAACCGGAGCCGTACGACATGATCACGTTGTCGTAAGGGAAGTGGGCGATGTAGCGATCGTTCGGATCGAGTTCGCCGGTGTTGTGCCAGCAACGGGTGAACTCGTCGGACTGTCCGAGCTGCTTCCACGCCAGAAGGCCCATGCGTGTCATGATGCCCATTGATTGCACGACGTAGATGCTGTCGGTGATCTGCACGCCGACTTTGGCCAGCGGCGAACCGGGCGGCCCCATGATAAACGGGATGACGTACATCGTCCGGCCCTCGAAGCTGCCCTCGAACTCCTCGTTGAGCTTCGCGTAGGCCTCACGATCCTGCCACCAGTTGTTGGTCGGGCCGGCGTCGTCCTCGCTGGGCGTGCAGATGAACGTGAGCTTCTCGACCCGGGCCACATCGCTTGGGTCCGAACGATGCAAGTAACAACCGGGGAGCTTCTCCTGATTCAGCCGAATGAAAATGCCTTCTTCGATCCCCTTCTCGTAGAGCGCATCACGCTCGGACTCCGTGCCGTCGCAGAAATGAACCTTGTCGGGTCGGCACTTGCTGACCGCGCTCCGAAGGAACGCCAACACATGCGGGTTGTCGGTCGGGCAATCCGCCAAGTGGTCTTCGACTGCCGGATCGTTCGTCATCTGCGTCATGGTTCTGTCCTGCCCTTAATTGCAACCTCGATGGGACCTGGTCCCGGAAACGATGATGTCGACACGCTGTCGGCTCCCCGTCCCATTGTTCGGATCGTCGCGCAAGGTGCAAAGTCGTCAGACCAATTCGCCGCATGCGGCGTATCACCGCAGGGAATGGACATTTTTTGCCGCATGTCTCGTGATGAACGGCCCGTTGCCGTGCGGCGCGTTGGTACTTGCCAAGCGGGGGCGGTTCGGTGTCTACTAGCGGGATGCGAAGCTCTTTGGTTGCCGCCGGCCCCGTTGTCCTGACCGCCGCTGTCCTGTCCGTGGCCGTTGTCGGCTGCAAACCCAAAGCCGAACCGCCGGTCTCCACGGAGATGCCGACCGAAATGCGGGCCTCAGCGATCGACCGTGCCACGCAACTCCAGGCGGTCTACGGCCGCGACGTGTCCGGGGCGAAGGTCGGGGCCATCACCGAGGTCAAAACGATCGACGGCGGCGTCTTCATCGCCGCCGAGATCACCGGCATCCCCAACGGCGCCCTCGCCCTCATCATCGACGGCAACGAGCAACAGGTCGGGCTGGTCAAGGCGTTCAACGGAGCCGGCGGACAGACTTTCTTCGAGGTGCTCGACTCGAACCGGCCGATCGCGCCCGGCGACTTCGTCGTCCGTTTCCCCGAGGGTACCGCCGTTGAGTTGCGTCCCGTCGACGGCCCCAGCACGTAAGTACGAGCGGACACGCACCGATGCCGAGATTGATCCTTGCCAGCGCATCGCCGCGTCGCCGTCAGTTCCTGACCAACGCCGGCTACAACTTCGATGTCGTCCCGGCCGACCTCGATGAGGCGTCCTTCCAGGCGGACGGGGCCGAACAGTTGGCACAGGTGCTGGCCCGTGAGAAGTGTGCGGCGATCTCCGCACACTTCCCGGAGGCCGTCGTCATTGGTGCCGACACGACCGTGGCCGCAGCGGACGGAACGCTTCTTGGCAAACCGACCGACCGCGCCGATGCCGCCCGGATCATCCGCAAACTCACCGGCCCGCCACACCTGGTCGCTACCGGCGTCGCCGTCGGCTTCGGCGACCGGCTCGAAACCTCCGTCGACGTCGCCCGCGTCACCATGCGCCCGCTCTCCGACGAGGAACTCGAACGCTACCTCGACAGCGACGCCTGGGATGGAAAGGCCGGCGCGTACGGCATTCAGAACGATGATCCGTTCGTCACCGACCTGGACGGCCGACGCGATACGGTGATGGGCTTGCCCATGAACAAAACGCAAATGCTCCTGGAGCAACTCGGCGTCACACCGGTCGGACCGTAACATCGGGCCGGTGTCCATGATTCCCGGCATTTTCGCGGTGCTGCTCGCCACGATCGGCGGGTACTACGTGTTTGTCAGCCCCGCCGCGAGCCGGCTCGCCGAGTTCGAGGACGCCCGCACCAACCGCTTGCGTGTTCGCCTTCGACAAGCGGGCGGGATCACGATGATCCTCATCAGTGCGAGCATCTTCGCCATTGATTTCGGGTACAACAGCAAGAGCCGATGGACCATGCTGATCGCGCTTGCAGCGGTCTTTATTCTGCTGATGACCCTGATGATCCTCGCACTGATCGACATCCGGCTCACCCAAAAGCTGCGCGACAGCCAACGCAAGCGCCTCGCGCAAACGCCCCACCAGACCCCGGACCAAGCACCATGAAGTGGCTCACCATTCCCGCGCTGTTGCTCGCGTTGTCCGTCGCCTGTGATCAGGCACCGGCGGTCGAGACGGTCGCGGCGGAACCCGAGACCCGCGCCCCCGCCGGTGAACCGCAAGACCTGCCGACGACCCAGATGCGGCTCGGCAACCTGCGGTTCAACTTGCAGATCGCCAACGATCCGACCGAGCGCGAGATCGGCCTCATGCATGTGACGGAGATGGGCAAGAAGGACGGCATGATCTTCGTTTTCCCCAAGCCGGGCCAACTCAGCTTCTGGATGGAAGACACGTTGATCCCGTTGGACATTATCTTCGTCGATGCGACCGGCACGGTGACCAAAATCGCTCAGATGACGCCACTCTCTCGAGACCTGACCGATAGCGACGGGCGTTGTCAGTGGGTGATCGAACTCAACGCGGGTATGGCCGGCGAAGCGGGAATCAAGGTCGGTGACGTGCTGCTCATGCCCGCTGAAGTTCGCCCGGACACTGCCGAGTGATCAGCCCAACGCGTCGAGAATCGCATCGCCGTACTGGGCGACTTTCTTCGGGCCCATGCCAGGGACGGACTCCAACTCCTCGGGCGTGGTCGGCTCGGCGGTCGCGATGGCCTCGAGCGTTCGGTTGCTGGCGATGACGTAAGGCGGCACCGCCGCCTCCGACGCCAGGCGTGTTCGCATCTCGCGCAGCCGTTCGAACCGCTCCCGCGCTTCGGGCGTGTAGTCGACATCGAACTCGTTCTCGACCGACCGCCGAACTGGGGCGACCGCGAGCTTTCGCTGACGCGGGATCAGATCCGCCAACGACACCGGCGGCGGCGTCTGGCCCTTCATCACCGCGAGCCCGGCGTTGCTCAGCTCAACCACCGGCCGCCGCGCGTTCTCCGGGTCCACCTGCCGGGCGAGCCCGGACTCCATCACCCGATGCAGCATCGCGATGATCTGCTTGATCTGCCGATCCCGCATGAGCCCGAAGGTCGGCAGTTCATTCAAGCCCCAGCGGCGCATCTTCTCGTTCTCGCTACCGGCGAGCACTTCCGCGACGCTGCCGAGTCCGAACCGACGGTGCAGCCGTGCGATGGCGCTGAGCATTTGACGGATCGCAAGCGTAACGTGCTCGGGCACTTCCACGACGTCCTCGGCCACCGGTGCCCCGCCGCCGCAGACGTCGCAGTTGTGGCACTCGATCTCCGCGTCGTCGCCGAAGTAATCAAGGATCATCTGCCGGCGACAGCGACGTTGGCGTGCGAAGCGGATGACGCTCTCGAGCTTGGCGTTCGCACGCTCCTGCAGTTCGGCGATGCGTTCGGGCTCAACCTCGCCGCGGTCGCCGATCTTGCTGATGAAAAAGTCCTGCGTGCGTTTGTCGGCGAAGCTGTAAAGCAGTGTGCAAACTGCCGCCCGACCATCGCGGCCGGCCCGGCCGGCTTCCTGGTAGTACGCCTCCAACGTGCCGGGCAGGTTGTAGTGAATGACGAACCGGATGTCCGGCTTGTTGATGCCCATGCCGAACGCGTTGGTCGCCACCGCGACCGCGTCCGGGGAGTCCATGAACGTCTCCTGATTCGACTTACGCGCGGCATCGTCCATGCCGGCGTGGTAGGCGACGACCGTCCGCCCCGGACACGTCCCGGCCAGCAGCGACGTGACCTCGTCGACGTTCTTGCGTGTCGAGCAGTAGACGATGCCGCTGCCTTTCTGCTCCCGCACGAGCCGCATGAGCAGCGTCTGTTTCTCGGCGACCTTCTGTGCGGTGACGGTGTGGTAGCCGAGGTTGGTGCGGTCGAAGCCGGAGACCTGCACGAGCGGATCGTCGAGGCCGAGCGAGTTGCGGATGTCGTTGCGGACATCGGCGGTGGCGGTGGCCGTGAGCGCGATGCACGTCGGACGACCCAGCCGATCCACGACCGGGCCGAGCTGCTGGTACTCGGGCCGAAAGTCGTGACCCCACTGGCTGATGCAGTGCGCCTCATCCACGGCGAAAAGTCGGAGGTCGCAACCGGCGAGCAGGTCGACGAAGTTGTCGTCGTTAAACCGTTCGGGCGCGACATAGAGCAGGCCCTCGAAGCCGTCACGAATCCGGCTGATCACGTCACGTCGCTCACCAGCGGTAAGCGTCGAGTTGAACAGCAGCGCGTTTTGCCCGCGTTCTTCCAACTGCCGCACCTGATCCGCCATCAGGGAAACCAACGGCGAAACCACGAGCGTCAGCCCACCCTTGACCAACGCCGGCAACTGATAGCAGAGTGACTTCCCCGCTCCGGTCGGCATGACGCACAGCACGTCCCGCCCCGCAATCGTCGCCTCGATGACCTTGCGCTGGCCCGGCCGGAACTCTTCCAGGCCGAACTGCTCCTTCAGTACCGCATCGAGATCCGTCATGCACCGTTACCTTACGGACCAACTCGGCCGACGTCTGTCGGGCTGCAAGGTGCTCCAAACATCAGCGGCCGGGTGATTCGCCCGGTTTCAGATCGATGTAAGTCGGTGCGTTTCGGTCGGTCGTCAAACGTCCGTCTTCGAGGCTTAGCTCAGTGACATGCATGACGCTGCGGCGCTGGGCGGGGCTGACGAAACCGACGCCGCCGCGTCGACCGGGGTGCGTGAAATAGAAAAGGTAGGCACGATCATCGCTGACCAAGACATCGGGGTGGCTGCCTTTGACCTTGTCCTGTGGCCCGGTCCCGGGCTGGCTCAGAAGGCGCGGCCCTTCCTGGCGCGTCCACGTGGCTGCGTCATCGCTGTGATAAACACCAAGTCCGGACCACTCATCCACAATCAGCCAGTACCGGTCCTTCCATCGGAACACGACCGGCGCTTCCGAAGGCGGGCCCTCGGTGGCCCGCCCAACCACTTGCCAAGTTTCGAGGTCGCGGCTGTCGGCGTAGAACGTCGCCGCCTTTTGCATTTCGTCCTTGTACCACAGCCGCCACGTCCCATCAGCCAGGGGAAACACGCCCGCATCGATCACGCGTGTCGAGTCGAGGTCGAGCGTCGAGTGGAACGTCCAGTCGCGCAAGTTCTCGCTCGTCAGATGCACGATCGAACGGGAATGCTTCCAATTCGTGAAAATGCCCGGAACGTGCGTGAGAAACATGTGGTAGCGGCCTTGGCGGTGAACGACCGCAGGCGCCCAGTGCGTCTGTGGGCCGCCGTCTGCAAGATCAATGTTGGCCTCGCCGACGTACTCCCACGTCGCGCCACCGTCGGCCGATTCGGCGATCCCGATGCGCGTGCCATGCACCCATTCGACACCGTCCGGTTCCTCCATGTTTGCCCGACGATTGGTGTAGAACATGAACCACGTCTCGGTCTCGCGATTCCAGATGATCGAAGGATCGGCGGCCCCATCGAAAACCGGATCCTCGAACAACGGCTTGTCCGCCACGCGAGCGGTGCCAGGGTTCGTCGCGGGTGCGGTGCTCTGCATGGCAAAGGACAAGAGTGCGATAAAGACAAAAGTCATGCCGCTCAATATACCAAAGTCAGTGTGCCGCGGCCCATTCGTCGAAACGGGCCAGTGAATCGCGACGAACCGACGGCGGGGTCGCGGCGATGACTTCCTCGACCACCTCGGCCGTGATCTCCCCCGGCTCGCCACTGGCGACGCTGCGCATGAACGGAATCACCGCGCTGCGGTCGGCGATGTACTTGATGTCAGCCCCGCTGTAGCCGGCGAGCTTCGACGCGAGACGATCCAGGTCCACGTCGTCGGCAAGCGGGCGGTTGCCGAGGTAGATCTCCAGCATTTTCACCCGGGCCGCGTCGTCGGGCAGCGGCACGTAGACCTTCTCATCAAACCGCCCGGGCCGCAGCACCGCGCTGTCGAGCTGCCACGGCACGTTCGTCGCCCCCATGAACAACACGGGATGCCCGGCCTTCTTCTCGAACCCTTCCATGCCCTGAAGTATCTGCGGCACCACGCGCTGCATCACACTCGTCCCGCCGTCATCGCGTCGAGCGGGAACCAACGCTTCGATCTCGTCGATGAAGATCACCGCACGCGGCTCATCGGCGGCTGCGTCGAACAGCGCTTTCACATTCTGCTCGGCCTCGCCGACCCACTTGCTCAGCACCTCGGCGGGACTGACCTTGAAGAACGCCGCGTCCAACTCGCCGGCGGTTGCCTTGGCGAGCATCGTCTTGCCTGTGCCCGGCGGCCCGAACAGCAACACGCCCCCGCCGGCGCGGATGCCGAACCGCTCGGCGAGCTCAGGATGCTGGAACGGATAAAGCATCTTGAGCCGGATGTCTTCCTTCACGTCTTCGAGCCCGGCGACGTCGGCGAAGGTGATGCCCGGCTTTTCCTTGACGAGAAACTTGTCTCCGTCGATGTCCTCTTCGCCTTCGGCGCTGGCTGCCTGCTTGCCGCTGCCGCGGTCCACGCCGGGCGCCTTTCGGCCCGATTCCTTGGCGTCGGCACAATCCTTGGCGAGTTCGAGCAGCTTCGCCGCAGTGTCACGACGGGCCGCCGCGATCGCGTCACTGTCAGACTGACGCGCAAGCTCCACCATCGCCCGGCTGGCTTCGAGCAAGTACGTCCGCGCTGATTCCCACTGCCCGGCCCGCCGCGCGTCTAGACCCCGCTGCTTGTACCGCTCGAAACTCGCCCAGCTGACTGCCATGATCCGATCCTACACCGTCCGTCGAAGTTGCCCGCACCGCGATGTTGGGGTTACAAATCGGGCATGACTTTCGTCCCACCCGCTGCGGGAAGCCCGGACTATGAACTTGCCCTTCGCAAAGTACGTCGATTGCGATCGCTTGCGTTGCTGCTGCTTGCCGTTGTGCTTTTGATGCAGTTGGTGATCTTCTTTCTTGCGCACTATGCGACGATCGAAGTCATCCAGAGCGATGCCATCGGTTACACCACGGCCGAACTTTCCGGCGGCGAACAGGTGTTGCACTACTTGTTGGGAGCGACCACATCGCTCGGCGTCCTGGTGTCGATCGTTCTCGTCGTGGCGATTCTCGCCCAGGCACTGCTGATCACCGCCGACCGGCGCCTTGGCGTCGCACCGGCGGTAGCGGCACTGGGTTGGTCGCTGGCACTGCTGGTGCTCACCTTCCCGACGCAGTTGTTTCTTACCGAAGCGGCGCTCACGCGAAGCGTGTTCGCCCTGCCCGGCGTCCTGTACACGTTCGGCGAGTTGCGAATGTTCGGCGTGGCCTCCGACGATTGGGGATCGACATCGACCTATCTCAACTGGCTGCGGTTCGTCGTAGCTCCGCTGGCGACCTTGCTGGTGGTGGTACTGGTGCTGCTCAAAAGCGGGCGTGGGTTTAAGCTCGCGTTGGGCGAGCTCGGAACCGCAGACCGCATTCACACCGAGCCTTCGGACACCGTCGCGTAAACGGAATGGCTAGACTTCGCGAACACTTCGCGGAAGGCCGAGAAAAGATGGCAGATCAAGAGAATCAATCGACCAAGGAAGAGCGCGGACGGATTCAAGGCGACGCCGTCATCGCCGAACGCTACGTACTCTGGGGCACGATCGTCGGCGACGTCCGCGTCCTCGACGGAGGTAAGTTCTGGATGCGCGGCAATGTCCAGGGCGATCTGATCGTCGAGTACGGCGGGCGCGTCCATGTCTTCGGCCAAGTCAGCGGCAGCCTGTTCGTCGCACGCGGGGCCAAAGTCATCGTCTCCGGCCTGATCCACGGGCCGGCGACCAACGATGGCGGGCGCCTTTTCATCGAGCCTGACGGACGCATCCTCGGCAAAATCACCACCAAGCGTGGCGACACGGTCAAGAAGGACAATCTCACCTTCGGCGAAGACGATCTACCCAACAACAGCGGAAGCGTCCGCGACTGGAAGCCGGTCAAAAAACCCGGTCAGGACGGTAAGTCGGTTCATGATCGGTAACATCTGGTTACGACACCAAGCCGCCCGCGAGGTCGCCGCCGCGTAGGCCGCGGCTGCTCATGCTGACGGCTTCGGGACTCGTCGCCAAGTGCTGCGCTTCGGCGAGCGTGATCTTCTTCTGCTGCATCAGATCGGCCAAGTGCTGATCGAACAACTGCATCCCGTTCTCACGGTTGGCGATGAGTTGGTTCAGTCCGGCCGGCTTGTTTTCGAGGATGAGTTTGCGCGTGATGGGTGACTGCCGAAGGATCTCGACGGCCGGCAGTCTGCCATGTCCGTCGGCGCTGCGGGCGAGGCGCTGGCTGATGATCGCGACGAGGTTGTTGGCCAACTGACCCAACAACATCTCCTTACGGTCCAACGGGAACAGCGCGACCAAACGTTGGAGTGTTTGGCTCGCGCTGGTGGTGTGGACCGTGCTGAAGACGAGGTGCCCGGTGTCGGCCGCCTGAAGAGCCGTCGCGAGCGTCTCGGGATCGCGCAGTTCGCCCACCAGAATCACGTCCGGGTCTTGCCGAACGGCCTCACGGAGCGAGGCGAGGAACGACTCCGCGTCATGCCCAACTTCTCGCTGTGCGATGAGCGACTGCTTGTTCTCCTGCACGAACTCGATCGGATCCTCGATCGTGATGATGCGATAGGCGTACTTCTCGTTCTGATGGCGGATCATCGACGCGAGGGTCGACGTCTTGCCCGAACCGGTCGTGCCTGTCACGAGCACCAATCCGCGCGGCGTCTCGGCAATGTCCTTGATCACCGGCGGCAGTTGAAGCTTATCGATCGTCGGGATCTCGTGCGGGATGGCACGCAGCGCGGCCGCCTTGTGTCCACGCTCGTGGAACATGGCGACACGAAAACGCCCCAAGCCTTCCCGCGTGATCGCAAAGTCCACCGCGCGGTGTTCGGCGAGGTGCGCGAGTTGTCGCTCGTCGCAAAGCTCACCCGCAAGCACATCCATTTCCTCGGGCGAGTTGGCCGGCGTGTTGAGCGGGTGGAGCTTGCCGTCGATCCGCACCGTCGGCACGGCGTTGGATTGCAAGTGCAGGTCGCTCGCCTTGTGGTGAATGACCGCCTCGAGTAACTGCTGAAGATTCATGGAAGACTGCCCCGGTTGAATGCCGGTGACAGCATACCAAGTTCATGCCGTAACGCAGGCGTGGTGACGTCTTGCCCGGTGCGACAATCAGCGACGCCGCCGAAAAGCGGCAAGCACAAATCCAACCCAAGCCATCACGGCCGGCTCCGGCACACTCACGGCACGGACCAGGTTGTTACCCGCCAACCCGCCGAAGACCGCCGGATCGCCGACGTTGATCCCGACCGGCAAGGCGGCCAAATCGTTCAAGTCCGTCTCGTTCCCACCGCCGAAGAAGAACCAACCCGCACCGTCGGCCGTGTCATCATCACGCCGGGCCGGCGCGTCGCGCAAACCATTTTGCCCGGGTCGCGGATTGAGCGCGTCGAGGTCATTGACCAGCACGCCGACGAAGAAACCGCCTTCAACAAATCCGAGCGACGTGCCCTCTGGACCGCCGGTGATGTCGTAGTCCACGAACGTGTCGAACTCATCGGCGTTGTTGGCGTTGGTCGTTGTGACAAGCCCCACGCCCGTCCCGGTGACGACGCCGTTGGTCGGGTCACCGTCGTTGTCCGGATCGTTCAACACGAACACGGTGACCGATTCATCCTCGGCGATTCGGCCGAAGGCGACCGAGATCGACGCGATCCGCGTCGGCGTGTCGGTCGTGAAGTAGTTGCCCCAGACGACATCGACGCTCTCGAACGCGCCGGGCCCGGTGTTGATCGAGCCCCGACCGTCGTCGGCGACGAAGGTCGTCGGCGCTGCCGATGCCGCTGTGATCAAACCCAAAGACGAAACGAACCCCACCGCCAAGACTCTGCTCAGACGCATAACTGCTTCCTGGATTGTGCCAGCCCCTGCAAGAGCCCGCAGCATACCACGTCCACGGACGCGGAACAGGCCGATCGATTATCGGACGTCCAGCACTTCCGAAAGATCCCGCCGCGCCAAAGCCTTAACCGGTACCCGGGCGTCGGACGCCGGGTAGCCGACCGGGATGAGCAAAAACGCACGTTCATTTTTTGGGCGTTCCAACACGTCGGCGAGAAACCCCATCGGGCTTGGCGTGTGGGTCAGCGTCGCGAGACCGGCGTGATGTGCCGCCGCCAACAGCAACCCGACCGCGATGCCAACCGACTCGTTCGCGTAGTACACCTGTGAACCGTCGTCGCCTTTGGCAAGCTTGAACACAGCGATGAGCCAGGGTGCAACGTCGAGGTACGGCTTGCTCGCGTCGGTGCCGAGAGGCGCGAGGTCGTCGAGCCAACGGTCCGACGCGCGATGTTCGTAAAACGCCCGCTCCTCGTTTTCCACGGCGACGCGAATTTTCCGCTTCAAAGCAGGTTCGCTCACGGCAACGAAACGCCAAGGCTGTTTGTTCGCGCCGTTGGGCGCGAGCGTGGCCGCACGGATGATCTGCTCGATGGCCTCGCGCGGGACCGGTTCGTCGGAAAAGTGCCGCACGCTACGCCGCCCTGCCATCGTGTCGGCGAAAACCCGAGCGCCCGCAACGGGATCAACGTCGGGGTAGCCGGACCGGTCCAACGGCGTTTGAGTCTCACTCATGCAATCACGTTACGGCAGTCGGCGGAAGAAGCGATACCCCTCAGGCAACGCCACCGGCGCGTGCAGCTCCTCGCCAAGCTCAAGCTCGGCCTCGCCGATCGTTTGCCGCCCGGTCGAGTTGAACCTGCTGTAGATCGGGTCGACAACCATCACCGTACCCGGCTCGGCGGCGGCCCAGGCACGCTTCGATGCCGCGTGTGGCCAAATCGGCACATCGAGGAAATGCGCCACCGACGGATCGCTGAACAACAACGGTGGCGGATTCTCAACACTCTCGTACCACGCCGCGATCCGCTCGGCGGCCACGAACTGCGTCGACGCCTCGATCGGCAAGACCGGCCAATACAACGGCTGAACCATGATCACCGGCGCGAGCAGCGTGGCCCCCGCCACCGTCATCGGACGGCCAAACCAAGCCGCGCGCTGTTCGATCCGCTCCCAACCACGCCCTGCCAGCACACCCCACAACGGCAGCATCACCAACAGGTATCGCAACTCGCCGTTGCTTGCCATTTTGCCCAACGCGTAGAGCACGCTGTGTCCGACAAGGACGCCGAGCGGGAGCAATGTGATAAGCCACGCCGAACGTGATCGGTGTGTGTCTTCCGACGGTTGCGGTCGCAAGCCGAAGATCAGCGGCGCGATCATCGCCGGCCCAACGATCACCGGAAGACACACCACGAAATGCCAGACCGGCCCGGCCGGGTAAAGCGAAGTTTCGGCGTACGGCCAGAGCAACGGCATCCCCAACCACCGCGCCGCGAGCCACCACGCAAACGTCGGCACCGCGAGCAAGGGCAACACCAGCCACTGCCGATGCAACGTCAACGCCACGGCAACCGCGATCAGAAGCGGAAAGCCCTCCGGCCGGGTCGCCGGCATCAAACCCACCACCAACGCCAACACCCACCACCGCCGGCGCAAGTACGACAACGCCATCAGGCCGACCAACAGCGCGAACGGCACTTCGGTCAGCACCGCGAAGCTGTGCAGAAACGCCAGCGGCGACGCGAGCACTGCGGCGAACGCCAACACCGGGCGCCGATGTCCCAGCTCCACCGCAATCCGCCACGCACACCACCCGCAAGCCAACACCAACAGCAACGACGCCACCCGTGTCACGAATAGCCCGCCCAGAGCGGCGAACGGCGCGTGAAACAACGTCACCACCGGCCGACCCCAGACGTCCACGAACAATCTCGGATCCTCGAACGCAAACCGGGCGTACATGTAATGCGTCACACCGTCGGCTTCGACGAACCCTTTCGACCACAACGCGCACAACAGCGACAACACGGTAAACATCACGCCGACGAACCACGCCAACCGTCGGTCCAGACCGGGATCAGTCACGACCCACCTCCGCCGCCCGCGGCTCGAAGCGCAAGCCGCGCACGTCGAGCATCAGCTCCTTCCGCAACACATAACGGACGACCGTCGCAACGGTGAAGCTGATGCCGAACGTCTCCCACGGCGGTGCCGCGTGACGTGTCCCGATGTACAACGAGGCCGCAACCGCCCATGCCCATTCGGCAGCGGCGCTGAGAAGAAAATCCACCCAGGGTCGCTTGCGTTTGAGAAACGGACGCTGAGCGCGGACGTATCGGAAGTGAAACAATGCCGCCACCGCGATCGCAACGGGATAAGCAAGCGCAACGGTGTGCGTCAGCGCGAACGCCGCCGCCCCAAACAACCACGCCAACGCCACAACGACGGCGAACTTCAGGATCGGTGCAAGCCGGGGGTAGGTGAAGTCGTACAGCCGGCTGAGGTGCTCGAGGTAACGAAACTGTTCGGCGATCGTCAGCTTGCTCGTGCCGTGCTTACGGATATCGAAGTGGATCGGCACCTCGCGGATGCGTCGCGGGTTGGTTTTGCAGAGCAGTTCCAGGCCGACCTTGTACCCGAGCGGCGAGAGAAACCTCGCCTCGTCGACGGCCGACTTGCGGAGCGCGAAGAAGCCGCTCATCGGGTCGTGTACGCCACCGCTGAACGGCAACGCGAGAACCGTGGCGAGCTTGCTGTTGAGCCGGCGGGCCATGCCCCACTTCTCGCCGACCGTGCCGCCCGACACGTAGCGGCTGCCGATGACGAAGTCAGCTTCGTCCGCGACGATCGGACCGACGATCGCGGGGAGAACCTCGGGGGGATGCTGAAGGTCGGCGTCCATCACACACACGACATCGCCGCTCGCCTCGGAGATGCCACGCAGCACCGCCCCGCTGAGCCCGTCGGAAGGATCGTCCCGCACGATCAGCCGAACGGGCAGGTCCGCCGCGACGCGGGCCGTGTCATCGGTCGAGCCGTCGTCAACGACGAGAATCTCCGCATTCGGCAACGCGGCGGTGATCCGCCCCACCAACTCCGGCAAGTTCGCCGCCTCATTGAGCGTCGGGATGATGAGCGAGACGGTCGGCAAGCGCAAGCGTAGGGCAGGTACTGCCTGCCATCGGGCGTCGGCGAAATGGCAGGCAGTGCCTGCCCTACAACTTCAACGACAGATCCGCCTGGACAAACGCACCATCGATGCGTGCCGGATAGGTCCGCACGGCCGCCCCGCCGTCGGGCATCTCGCCAGTGTCGAGACGGAACGGCCACGCGTGCAACGGGCAGATCGCGCACGCATGTCCGCCGTCTTCCTCGACCCAACCGTCCGCGAGTTCGCCGCCGGCGTGCGGGCAGAGGTTGTCCAGCACGAAGGGCGAGCCGTTGTGCAGGAACACCGCCAACGGTTTACCGTCGATGTCGACGTACTTCCCGTTGCCTTCGATAAGTTCATCAACCTGGCAAAGTGTGGTCCAACTCATCAGTACGCGATGTCGAGAATCTTGCCCTGCTCGGCGGCCTGCACGGCGGTGAGGATGACCTGAAGGGCGCGATACCCTTCGTCGCCGTTGATGGTCGGCGGCGTGTTCGTGAGGATGCAATCGGTGAATCCGTCGATGACGCCGGAGGCCACTTGCTTTTCGTTGGTCGACATTTCACCCACGACATGGCGTTCCTTGCAGCCGTTGCTCATGTCGACCATGACGCCGTACTCGCCGGCCATGCCGATACGCATGACACCGTTCTCGGCGAAGATCGTGGTGCCGTTGTCTTCGATTCGGCCAAAGTTGGTCCACGAGATATGGATCGAGCCGATCACGCCGGACTCGGTTTCGAGCTCGAGGAACGCGTTGTCGTCCACGGGGATGAGCTTGCCGTCGGGGGTGGTTTTGCTCAGCGTCTTGACGAAACCACCGACCCGGGCGAACTCCTCGCCGAGCAGGTAACGCATGAGATCGGCCTTATGGATGCCGAGATCGCCGTTGACGCCCAACACCGCACGCTCCTTGACGAAGAACCACGAGTGGGCACCGTCGAGACTCCAGCCGTCGGGGCCGGGGTGTTTGAAGTTCGTCTCGAACGTCAGCACCTTGCCGAGCTTGCCAGTGTCGAGGATCTCCTTGGCCTTCACGTGCGGCGGCATCAGGCGCTGATTCATGCCGATCATCAGGAACTTCCCGGCCTTCTCGGCTGCGGCGACCATCGCCTTGGCTTCATCGGTCGACGTAGCCATCGGCTTCTCGACCAGCACATGCTTGCCGGCTTCGAACGCCTTGATCGTCTGCGGGGCGTGGTCGGCGTTGGGCGTCGCGACGACGACGGCATCGCACTCGGTCTCGGCGAGCATCGCGTCGAAGTCGGTGAACGGACGGGCGTTGTACTTTTCACCGACTTCCTTGGCGCGCTCCTCCAGCGGGTCGCAAATGGCAACAATGCTTGAGTTCGGGTTGGCGTGACCCTCGGGCAGGTGGCGGCGTTGGGCGATGGCCCCGCCGCCGGCGACGGCGTAGCGGACGTGGTTCATGGTGATCGGTTGGTTGAGGTTCTAGGAAATCTCGGCGAGTTGCACGGTACGTCCGTCGGCGGCACTTTGCTGGACGGCCGCGAGAACCTTCTGCGTTTCGTAGGCATCGATGAAGTCCGGCAACGGTGAAACCGGCTCGACGCCGCCGAGGTCGCGGAGCATGTCGGCGGCTTGGTTGATGAAGCCGTGCTCGTAGCCGATCGAGTGGGCCGTCGGCCACCACGCCTCGGCGTACGGATGTCCCGCGCCGGCGTCCGACACGTTGATCGTCGACCAGCCCTGCTCGCTGGGCGGGAGCGTGTTGTCGTACCACTGCAGCTCGTGAAGCTTCTCAAAGTTCCAGCGGATCGCGCCCTTGTCGCCGTGAACTTCGAGACGGTTACCATTCTTGTCGCCGGTGGAAAGGCGCGTGGCTTCGAAGGTCGCGACGGCCCCGCCGGTGAGGCGTGCGGTGAACAACGCGGCATCGTCGACGGTGGACTTCTCGGTCTTGTCAGATGCGACCGCACCGTGACCCGAGATCTCACCGCCGCCGCCTTCCATGACTTTGCGCTCCTTGATAAATGTCTCGAGGATCGCCCCGCTGACGGATTCGAACTCCTCGCCGGTGACGAAGCGGGCTGCGTCGATCGAGTGGGCACACAGGTCGCCGAGCGACCCGCTGCCGGCGATGTCGCCTTGGAACCGCCAGACCATCGGCGTGTCCGGCCCGGCCCAGTCCTGCAAATAGAAGCCGCGTACATGGTAAAGCCGACCGAGTCGGCCTTGCCGCACGAGCTGGTGCGCGAACGTCAACGCCGGGCAACGGCGATAGTTGTACCAGACATACGTCTTTTGATTCGGTCGGGCCTTCGCGGCTTCGACCATTTCCCGAGCTTCGTCGAGCTTGCCGGCGAGCGGCTTCTCGCACGCCAAATCTCTGCCGGCTTCGAGTGCGGCGATGGCCATGTCGCGATGCACATGATTGGGCGTGCCGATGTCGACGAGTTGAATGTCGGGATTGCTGATCGCCGCCTTCCAGTTGACCGACGCATTCCGCCAGCCCCAGGCTTTGGCGAATGATTCAGTCTCTTCCGGGTTGCGGCCGCAGAGCGTGTGCATCACCGCCTGGCGCGGCAGATCGCCGAAGAACTTGTTCACCTGGCTGTACGCGTTGCTATGCGTTCGGCCCATGAACTTGGTGCCGATGAGGCAGATGTTGAGAGGCGTCGGCATGGGGCGGAACGTACCAATCTCGACGTGAAGTCGCAACGAAAGCCCACGCCTTCAGGCGTGGGTCTGCCGCAACGTCCGAGCGCAGGTGCGGCCCCACGGCTGAAGCCGTGGGCGTTGGGGGACACCTCACACAAGGTCACACGCATCCGCCGGCATCCAGTGGGCGTCCTGACCGTCCCACTTGACATTGCAGCCGATCGGATTGGTCAGCGGCTGAGCGACCTCGCGGCCGGCGAGCAGGTCGTCGACGGCGTCGCGCAGTTCGTGCGTGGTCTGCTTGCTCGGGTCACGCGGGCTGTCGTCCATCCGGCCGGTGTACTTCAGCGTGCGGTCCTTCCCGAACACGTAAAAGTGCGGCGTCCGCAGTGCCCCGTACGCCTTGGCGACCTCCTGCGACTCGTCACGCAGGTAGTCGAACTCGAAGCCCTTGTCCTTCACCCGCTGCACCATGTGCTCGAAGCTGTCCTCGGCGTAGGTGCCCGTCGAGTTACTGTTGATGCAAACCAGCTGAACACCCTTGTCGCGGTAGTCCGTGTGAAACGCTTTGATGCGATCCTCGGACTCGATGACGTACGGGCAGTGGTTGCAGGTGAAGCCGACGACGAGGATGTCGGCGTCGTAGTCGGCGAGCGTGTGGTTCTTGCCATCGGTACCGGGCAGGTCGAAGGCGGGAGCGGGATCGTTGAGTTGGAGCGTAAATGCCATGGGCGATAGCGTAACGGGATGCGTGTGCTGATTGCACCGGACAAATTCAAGGGCACGCTGACAGCGAAACAAGCGGCGGCCGCGATGGCCGAAGGCGTGCGGCGGGTCTGGCCGGACGCGGAGATCGTGCAGTGCCCGATGAGCGACGGCGGCGAAGGGTTCGTCGACGTTCTGTGCGACGCGTTGGATGGTCGGCGACTCACGCGGACGGTGACCGGGCCACTGCCGGATATGCGCGTGGACGCGGAGATGGGCTTGCTGCCCGACGGCACCACCGTGATCGAGATGGCGTCCGCCGCAGGGCTGGCGTTGCTCCGCGAAGACCAACGCAACCCGATGAACACCACGACCTTCGGCGTCGGCGAGCTGATCCGCTTCGCCGTCGGCATGGACGCCCGCCACGTCATCCTCGGCCTCGGCGGCAGCGCAACGATCGACGCGGGGATCGGATGTTTGCAGGCGCTGGGCTGTCCGATCACGCTGGAAAAAGGCCAGATCGTGACGGCAGACGATGACCCGCTGTGCGGCCGGGACATCGGCCAAGTCATCGCGATTGGTCGGCCGGGATTGGCGGACGGACTGGCATTGGAGATCGCGTGCGACGTGACCACACGTCTAACCGACGCTGCTCGTACTTTTGGTCCGCAGAAGGGCGCGACCACGGATCAGGTCGATCACCTCGACACGGCTCTGCGGCAACTCGCAAAGCGCTTAGGTAACGGCGATATGGCAGGCACGGGCGCGGCCGGCGGCCTCGGCTGGGGTTTGAGCCTCGTGCTCGACGCGACACTTACGCCGGGCATCGAACTCATAGGCAATCACGGCCATTTCATGGCAGAAGTCAGCAGCGCCCAACTCGTACTTACCGGCGAAGGTTGTTACGACGCAACAAGCAGCGACGGGAAGGTCGTCGGGTACGTTGAGTTGGTGACACGCGCCAAGACCGGCGTTGACGTCATCGCATTTTGCGGTAGTCGAACACCGACCAAAACAGACGTGTGCGAGGTCGTCACGCTTACCAGCCGCGTTGGCAAAGATGCCGCGCTGGCGGAACCGGCGCGGCATCTGGCTGATGCGGTGGCGGAACGACTTGCGTCTTCCGACACGTGAGTGTTACTCCACGGGGATTTGCACTTCGTAGTAGCGCATGTCTCCGCGGACGCTCGGGCTGTTGTAACCCATCACTCGCATCGGTCCTGCGGCCGTGAGGCCGCGCTCCTCGATCGCGTTGCGAAGCATCGACTCGACCTCGTCGACATCGCTGGTCCGACGATTGCCTCGCATGCCAACGGTAATCACCTTTGTCGGGGGCACGTCGATCACCTCAACATCCAGCGCCGCTGAGCCGAGGCTGCCGGTGTCACTGTCGGGGTACATGAATCCCATCATCGCCTTGCCGTTGTCCCGGCTCATCTCGACGGGCGCGGTCATCGGGATGTCGTTGGTCGAGATGTGGTTGAACAACCGCCAGAACAAGCCGTTCTCTTGCAGCCCCACTTCGCTCTTGGCGATGGCCATTCGGTAGGTCGGGTATTGCTTGATCTCGATCTCGCCGACAGGCGTCCAGTCGGGGAAGTTCGGCGGAAACTCGGCCTCCAGGATCGGCGTGAACGCGAGACGATCGTGTACCGCTTGTACGTCGGCGATCGACCCCGCAGACAGCAGTTCGGCGGAAGCGATCCACTCGGGGCCGAGAAGGTCTGCGGCAGCCTCGGCGGCGGCCATCGGATCGCCCCCGTTGAGCCCCGCCGCGAGCACACCGACGGCCATCGCCTTCACCGGGGCATGGGCGGTGACCTCGGGCGCGTCCGTGATGTCAACCATGGATTGAGCCGAGGGATTCATTAAAACAGCAGCGAGCGTGAGTGCGAGCATGACGTGAGATACCTCTGACAACGGTCGCCGGCAGCGCTCATTTCCTTTCAGGATTTTCGAGAAATCAGGAGGTACCGATGTCCAAAGCACCGCTGAACGCGAAAATTGGGCATTTCCGCACGCTCGGCGAGGGTTTCCGCCTCATCCAACGTCCATCCCTGCCGCACGCTCAGGCGAGCGTCGTGGCGCACCATTGGTGACGCAACGGCGGTAAAGAGCGTGATCCAGGCGAGAGCTCGACGATTTCGCAGCAGGTCGGCGACGACCACGCCACGCCGGGCGACGCGGCGCATCTCCCGCAGCACGGCGACGGCGGTGTCGTTGTCGAGGTGGTGCAGGAAGAGATTGGCGGTCACGAAGTCGACCGAGGCGTCGGCCATCGGCAGCGCAAGTGCATCGCCACGGATCAACGGCACGTCCGTCCACTCATCGGCAATCGCCAAGGTCTCGGCATGCAGGTCGACCCCAACTGCATGACAGCCGAGCGTGTTACGGAGCAACTGCGGCAGGTCGGCCGACCCGGTCGCGACGTCGAGCACGGTGCTGCCCCTCCCGCAACCGAGTTCCCGCAATGCCGCAACGACGGCGGAATTGTATCGGAGGGCGGTGTTGATTCGCCGGATGAAGCGCAGCGCTCGACGCAGCTCGGCGGGATCGGCCGACGCATCGTCCATCAGCTCCGGCTGTGGCGGCTGACGGTTCACGCGACGCCCTTGCCGAGGAACCGCCACACGCGCTCGGCGACCGGTGCCGGATCGTGCTCGGCGTCCCAGGTCACCTGCTCGACCGACGCCCCGTCGACACGCAGCGCGTCGGCGAACGCCTTCGCGCTCTTGACACGGCTCTCGACATCGCGTCGGCCACAGCCGGTTTGCCAGCGGATTGGTTGCCAACCGTTACACGCGGGTTGCTCGCCGGCGGCGCGGATGGCGGGGTCGGCGAACTCGGGCCGAGTGAAGTAGTCGTCCTCGACCATCATGCCGATGAGCGTGCCGTCAGGCAGCGTGTATGAGCCGGCTCCCAGTGCGCTACACGCGGCGACACGATACGGATGGCGAAAGGCGAAGCGGTGGGCGAACTGTGCGCCGCCGGAGAAGCCACGGATGAGCATGCGGCTGCTCACGCCCAGCTCGCCGTCGATGAAGTCGAGTACTTTGCGGTCCGCATCGGGCAGCAGAAACTGGTACGGCGTGCGAAACTGCGGGCAGATGAACAGCGCGTCGAACGGGATCAGGTGGGCGAACCGTTTGGCCTCGCTGGCCTCGTGACGGGCGTCGCCGTCGGTGCCGTGGACGCTCACGATCGGTACCGGCGTGGCACCGGTGCGACGGACCATGCTCGCGTAAATCGGCGTCACGACTCGCCCCACCGATTGCACCATTGCGCGAGCTGATCGAGCGCCTCGCGGGGCGACATGTCATCGCAATCGATCGCGGCGAGGGCCGCGCGCATCTCCCGGCCGAGCTCGGCGTCTGGGTCGGTGAACAGCGACATCTGCGGGCCGACCTGTTTCTCCTTCGCGTGATGCACCGCGAGGTCGGCCAGCAGCGTCTTGGCCCGACCGAGGACGGGTTTGGGCACGCCGGCGAGGCGGGCGACGTGGATGCCGTAGCTCTTGTCGGCCCGGCCCTCGACGATGCGGTGCAGGAACACCACGTCATCCTGCCACTCACGCACGGCGACCGAGAGGTTTCGCACGCCGGGTAGTTGGTCCGCGAGGTCGGTCAGCTCGTGGTAGTGCGTGGCGAAGAGCGTGCGGGCCTTGACCTTCTCGGCCAGGTGCTCGGCGATGGCCCAAGCGAGGGAGAGGCCATCGAGCGTCGAGGTGCCGCGGCCGATCTCGTCGAGGATGATCACGCTGCGGTCGGTGGCGTTGTTGAGCAGGTTGGCCGTCTCGGTCATCTCGACCATGAACGTCGACTGGCCGGCATGGATCTCGTCGTTGGCACCGATGCGGGTGAAGAGCCGATCGGCGACGCCGACGGTCGCAGCCTTGGCCGGGACGAAGCTGCCGATCTGCGCGAGCAGGACGATGAGCGCCACCTGGCGGATGTAGGTCGACTTGCCGGCCATGTTGGGGCCGGTGATCAGACCCAGCGCGTCGGTGTCGGTCATGGCCAAGTCATTCGCGACGAACTCGCTGCCGAGCTGTTGCTCGAGAACGGGATGCTTGCCCTCTTCGATCTTCAGCACGCGGTCATCGGTGATCGCCGGGCGGCAATAGCGACGTTCCCGCGCGAGCTTTGCCAAGGCCGCGAGGACGTCGAGCTCGGCGAGAGCGGCGGCAAGAGCTTGGAACTCCCGCACCGCCGGCAGCAGATCCCGCCGCACCTGCTCGAAAAGTTCCGCCTCGAGCGCGATCGACTTTTCCTTAGCCCCTAGTGCCTTGTCCTCGAACTGCTTGAGCTCGTCGGTGATATAGCGTTCGCAGTCCTTGAGCGTTTGCTTACGAACCCACGACGGGTCGACCTTGTCCTTGTGGGCGTTGGTGACCTCGATGTAGTAGCCGAAGACGCGGTTGTAGCCGACCTTCAGGCTACCGATGTCGTTGTTGGCCGAGAGGTGTTGTTGGTACTCGGCGAGCCAGGTCTTGGCGTCGGTACCGAGGCGGCGGAGTTCGTCGAGGTCGGCGGAATACTTCTTCGCGATGACGCCGCCCTCGCGCAGGTGCGGGGCAGGCTCGTCGAGGATGGCTGCCTTGAGTTGTGCGGCCTGGTCCTTGGCGAACTCGACATGCTGTTGCAGGTTTTCCCCGACGCCGATCGGCGCTAACTCGGCCGCGATCATCGGTACCTGACGCAGGCAGTCGCGCAAGCTCGCAAGGTCCCGCGGGTTGACGCGGTTGACGGTGATGCGGGTGACGATCCGTTCGATGTCACAAACGCCGGCAAGCAGATCACTGACGGTTTCGAGTTGTGTCGGATGATCGAGCAACGCGGCGACGGCCTGCTGCCTTGCGACGATCGGCTCGACGGTCGCCAGCGGCGTGCGCAGCCACTGACGCAGGAGGCGTTTGCCCATCGGGCTGCGGGTGCGGTCGATTGCGTGGAGCAGCGAACCCGCCGCCGCGTTGCCACGGACGGTGCGGTCGATCTCCAGCGACCGAAAACTGTCGGCGTCAATGAGCAGGAACGCCGACGGGTCGTGCCGACGCGGCGTGTGCAGGTGGGTGAGCGAAGTCTTCTGCGTTTCTTCGAGGTACGCCAGCAACGCCCCGAGCGCGACAACGGCGGCGTCGTCATCGTCGAAGCCGAATCCGCCGGCGGTCGAGACGCCATAGTGCTTTTGCAACTGCTCGGCGGCGTGGTGCGGCGCGAACTGCCAGCCGGGCCGCGTCACGACGGTCTTCACGCCGGCCATTCGAAACCGCTCGGCTGCGGGATGCTCCTCGCCGCTGGAGAGTTCGGGCACGAGCAGTTCGGCGGCGGTGAGCCGGGCGGCTTCGTCACGGACCGTCGCCTCGCTCCCTTGCACGCAACCGACCTGGCCCGTCGAGAGGTCCGCGTAGGCCAGTGCCCATTTGTGGCCGGAGTTCTTGCCGGTGTGCTCGGCGACGACCGCGAGCAGGTTCTCGGCCGCGCCTTCCATCAGCCCGTCGTCCGTGAGCGTGCCGGGCGTGACCAGCCGCGTCACGTCGCGCTCGACCACGCCCTTGGCTTCTTTGGGGTCCTGCACCTGCTCGCACATCGCCACCCGATGCCCCGCCGCGATCATCTTCCGCAGGTACCCCTCGACCGAGTGGTGCGGCACCCCCGCCATCGGCACGCCGGACCGCGCCGTCAACGTCACGCCCATCACCTCGTGGGCGAGCTTGGCGTCCTCGTGGAACATCTCATAGAAGTCGCCCATGCGAAAGAACAGCACATACTCGGGGTGCTGCTGCTTGAACCGCTGGTACTGGGCCATCGCGGGAGAGAGCTTTTTGCCTTTCGCCTGGGGCATGGGTGGAGAGGCAGGTTAGGTGCCGCAGGGTTGCATCGGAAATTGCACCAACGCCCACGCCTTCAGGCGAGGGTCGGCGGGGACCGCGCGATCCGTCGGACCCACGCCTGAAGGCGTGGGCGTTCCCTACCATGGCCTATGCACACCGCCCTGCTTGCTCTCACGTTGTTGCAGCCGACCACGGCACCGGCCGATGTCGCCGTTGAAGCCGACACCATCCGCGTCGTCTCGTACAACATCGAAAACTTCACGCAGAACTTCACGGCCTACGCGCTCGATCGGAAGTACCGTCAGAACGAAGCGGTGCCCGAGGACATCCGCGACTTCATTCGTTACGAGCGCCGGGCGGACCGTGAGGAGAACTGGGAAGTCGCCGAGACGATCAAGGCGATGCAGCCGGACATCCTCGCGGTCCAGGAGTCGGCGAGCCTGGAGAATCTCGCGTACTTCAACGAGAGTTTCCTCGACAACTACTTCGGCACCATCCAGAACCTGCCGACCAACACGACGCGCGAGCAGCACCTGACGATCATGCTCCGGCCGGGGTTCGAGATCGTCGAAACGGTCACGCTCTACGAAGTGCCCGACGTCAACGATTACAACGACCGCGGCGATCGGCTCTTTGCCCGCGGGGCCGGGTTCGTGCTGATCAAGACGCCCGATGGTGATCAGTTCTGGGTCGGCAACACCCACCAGAAATCCAAGGGCGGCAACAGCGTCCGCACCACCCGCTGGCGGAACCTCGAAGCGACGACCACGCGGGACAAGGCGATCGAACTCTCCGAGCAGCATCCGGTCCTGCTCGTCGGCGACATGAACGACACGCTCGGCATCGACGAACACGAGGACGAAGGTGGCGGCGACGTGATGACCAACATGAGCCAGGGCCTGATCCTGCTGACCCGCGAGCTTTCCGACGACGGCGTGGAGACGTTCAAGGGTTACGGCGGTGCCCGCTACGGCGGCTTCATCGACCACGCGCTGGCGACGGACAACATGCTCCCGTTCGTCGTGGACGTGTCGGTCTTCACCGGCGGGATGACCGACTCGGCCAGCGACCACCTTCCGGTCGTCGTGGATGTGAAGTTCGAGTGACCGGCACCCTCATCAACACCGCCGCGGTCCTCGCGGGCAGCGGCATCGGACTGGCCGTCGGTGCGCACTTGCCGAAGCGCATCAACGACAGCGTGATGCTCGGCCTCGGGTTCGTCACGCTGACCATGGGCGTCGCGCAGGCCGTCCCGGCGTTCAATGACGGCAAGCTGATGGTCACGCCGGCCGCGCTCATCCTCGGCGTAGTGATCGGCGAGCTCCTGCGCCTGCACGGTCGGCTCGAATCGGTCGCCGAATACCTGCGCAAAAAGTTCCGCTCCGAACACGGTGATTTCATCACCGGGTTCGTCACTGCGTCGCTGCTGTTCTGCGTCGGACCACTCACGCTGCTGGGGGCGACGTTCGAAGGTGTGGGCAATCCGCAGGGACTGCGCTACCTGCTGCTCAAAAGCGCGCTCGACTTCTTCGCGTCGATCGCTTTGGCCTCGACGTTCGGCATGGGCGTGCTTGCGTCGGCGTTGTTCGTGCTCGTGTTTCAAGGGGCACTCACGCTGCTCGGCTTCCTTGCCGGTGACGTACTGACACCGGCGATGCAGTTGGAAATGGTCGGCGTCGGCGGGCTGATGCTGCTGGGGTTGTCGCTCGTGCTCTTCGGCCTGAAGCGGTCGGAGGAGGTCCGCGTGATCAACTTCCTCCCGGGCGTGCTGCTCGCGCCGGTGCTGGTGTTGGTGTTCGACTTGGTGATGCGTTTGATCCAGTAGCGGCGGCCCAACGGCTCTGGAAACGGGGGACGAACTGTCGCACCTTCCCGGATTACCGACGTAACAATCTCGTATGCGTAAGTCCTGGAAAATCGCGGCGGCGGTTATGTGGTCGCTGGTGATTGTCGTTAGTGCGTTCGCGTTCATGGCGAGCCGAGACACCCCGGCCGAGCCGGAGCGGTTGTTCGAACTCGACGACTTCACCCTCACCACCCACACCGGCGAAACGCTCGACACCGCCGAGCTCGAGGGCGATCCTTGGGTGGCAATGATCTTCCTAACCGAGTGCCCGACCGGGGCGTGCCCGATGATGATCTCGCGGATGCACGCGCTGCTCGAAGCGGTCGAGGATCCGCGCGTGAAGGTGGTCAGCATCGCGGCCGACCCAGTCAAGGACACACCCGAGCAACTGGCCGAGTACGCCGAGCTGATCGGCGCGGACAAGGATCGCTGGATCTTCGCGACCGGCAGCATGGACGAGGTCCGCGATGCCGTGGGGAAGCTCTACCTCGTGCTCGAACCGTCGCACGACGAACGCTTTTTGCTCTTCGACGAGAAGAACCGCGCGGTCGGCACCTACCACCGCAGCGACGACGAGGAGATGGCCCAACTCAAAGCCGACGCGGCGGCGTTGGTAAACTAATCACATCCGCAGGAAGTTCTTCAACATCGTCAGCCCGACCGCCTGGCTCTTTTCCGGGTGGAACTGGGTGGCGACGATGTTGTCGCGCCAGAGTGCGGCGGTGAAGTCGATGCCATGGGTGGCGCTGGCCATCACCACGGCGTCGTCTGCGGGCACGGCGTGGTAGCCGTGGACAAAGTACACGTGACAGCCCGGCTCGAGCCCGTCGAGCAACGGGCAGTCCGGCCGGTCGAAACGCAAGGCGTTCCACCCCATGTGCGGCACCTTCAACCCGTGCGTGCGGTCGACCGCGAAAGCAACGACCTCACCCGCGACAACACCCATGCCCGGGTGTTCTCCGTCCTCCCGGCCGATGTCGAACAGCAGTTGCAGCCCGAGGCAGATACCCAGCATGGGCCGACCCGCGTCGACGTGCGCGGCCACCGCAGCGCCCATGCCGCTCTCACGCAAATGCATCGCCGCATCGGCGAATGCCCCCACGCCTGGGAGGATCACCCGGTCGAAACCCGAAACCGCCGACGCATCCCGCACGACCTCCACGTCACCGCTGGCGTGCTCCACGGCACGCGCGACGCTGCGCAGGTTGCCCATCCCGTAGTCGAGGAGCGCCGTCTTGCTCATCGCGTCACGACGATGATTTCAACGCGCCGATCGCCGGCCTTGTCGCCGCCACGAGAGACGTTCATGCCGTGGCCGACGGCGCTGAGCCGTGCCGGATCGACGCCCTGGCTTTGCAGGTAACGCATCACCGTCAGGGCACGAGCGGACGACAAACCGAAGTTGTCGGTGAACTGCGCCTTGGTTTTGGTCACCGGGTCGGAGTCGGTGTGCCCCTCGACGCGCACCGGCATGCCGGCGTACTCGGATTCAAGGACGCGGGCCACCTCGTCGAGGGTCGCCTTTGCGTCGTCCTTGATCTCGGCGACGCCCGAGGCGAAGAGCACGTCGCCCGGCACGCGGACGGTCATCTCGCCAGTCACCGTGTCCATTTCGGTCTCGAGCCCGGCGATGTTGTCCATCGGCGTCGACGCCATCTGGGCACCGTCGAGTTGGGCACGCAACGAGCCGATCTCGGCATCCTTCAGGGCAAGTTGATCCTGAAGGTCGATGACGGTCTGGCCGTCCACGGTGCCGGCTTGTTGCTGGGAGAGGCGCTCGCGCAGGGCTTTGTTCTCTTCGAACAGTGCTAGGTTCTCGTCGTGCAGACGGTTCTGGCAGCCGGCGGCGGTGGCGATGAGCGCGACGGCGGCGATGAGGGCGGGGGTCTTTCGCATGGGCGCGATGCTAGCAAGGATGCCCGCGTTCTCAATCCGTCAACCCGGCCGGCGTTGGCTTCGGCAACGCCAGCAACGCCCGTAGCGCGTTCGCCGCCGCCTCGGTTTGCGGATCCCCCGGGGCGAACGAGCGACGCAACTCGATGATTTTCTCCTGGGGCACGATCACCTCGACATCGGGATCAACGCCCCACTGCTCCTCGCCGGGCTTGCGATGCACCAGCCGGCCGCTGGGCAGGTAATAGTACGCGTGAGTCATTTTCAGGACGCCGCCGTTGGGTAGCTCGGAGGTGACCTGCACGCTGCCCTTGCCGAAGGTGCGCGTGCCGACGAGGAACGCCCGGCGATGATCCCGCAACGCCCCGGCCATGATCTCGCTCGCGCTGGCCGTGCCGCCGTCGATCAGCACCGCGATCGGAATGTTCGCATCCAGCAACGGCTCCCGCTGCGAGAAGGCGCTGCGCCTCGGGGAGGATGCTCCGCCCTGGGAGTAAAGCATCGCGCCGGGCGGCAGCAGCACATCGAGCACATCCTCGGCGGCATCGACGAGCCCGCCACCGTTGCCACGCAGGTCGATGACCAGCGCGTCGAGGTCATCTCGGATTAGCGTGGCAAGCCGTTGCTCGAAGAGCTTGGCCGTGTCGGGCGTGAACTGGGTGATGCGGAGGAAGCCGATGCCCGCGTCTAGATCGATCCAGTCGCTCCACGCGCCGGTGTTGGTCCGTTCATAGCCGCGAACGGTCGGGGAGGTCACACGGGCACGGGTGATCGTGGTGTCGACGGTGGAGCCATCGGGGTGCTCGAAAGTGATGGTCACCTCGGTTCCCTCGGGGCCCATGATTTTGCGCTGGAGGTCGGTGATCTCGTCGTCGCGAACGTCTTCCCCATCGACGGCGAGGATCAAGTCGCCGGGTAAAACACCGGCCGCCGCGGCCGGCCCACCCTCGATCGGAGCAATCACCTGCACAGGGCTGGGTCCGTCCTCATCGCGGTCGGCAATCTCAACGCCGATGCCGACGATGACGCCGTCGATGCTATTCTGAAAGTCTTCCGCATCGGCCGGCGGAAAGTACTGCGTGTACTGGTCGAGCGTCGCGGTCATCCCCATCGCGGCGCCGAACTGCAAACGGTCCGTTTCCTCAGCGGCGATCCGTTCGACATACCCCGCATCGAGCCGACGTTTGACCTCGACCAGTGGCGCGACGAACTCCAGTTCGTCGCTGGTGAGGGTTGTGGCGCCAGGGTTGAGCAGGACCGCGACGGTGACCGCCAATAGACTCACGCCGAACGCCATGTGCTCGCGATGCCGCTTCACGACGAGAGCTTATGCGTTCAGGCGGCCGACCGCATCAGCAACGTGTCCGCGAGATATTGCTCGACCTGCAACGGCGGTAGCGGCTTGCTGAAGTGATACCCCTGCAGCACCTGAGCGCCGAGGCCGGTGCAGAAGTCGCGCTGAAACGCCGTCTCCACGCCCTCTGCCACGAGCTCCAGGCCCAGCGTGTGGCCGAGCGAACAGACCGAGCGGAGGACGGCGGTCTTGGATTTCTCGTTCCGTGCCTCATCGACCGTCTGATCGTCGATCTCCATGACGAACGTGCGGTCGATCTTCAGCGTGTTGAGCGGCATCTGGTGCAGGTAGGCGAGTGACGAATAGCCGGTGCCGAAATCGTCAATCGCAATGCGGATGCCCGCGTCTTGCAAGCCGTGGAGCTTGTCGACCGCCACGGCGGTGTCGTTCATCAGCACCGACTCGGTCAGTTCCAGTTCCAAGGCATCGGGGGGCAGGTCCGACTCCTCGAGGGATTGGCAAACATGTTCGAGAAGGTCCGCCCGCGCGAACTCCAGCGCGCTGACGTTCACGGCGATTCGTAGTGGCTGGTCGTTGGGTCCACGCAGTCCGGCGCGATACCACAAACCGCCCTGCCGACAAGCCGTCTGCAACGCCCACCGCCCGAACGCCACGATCTGCCCGCACTTTTCGGCCGCGGGAATGAACTGCATCGGGGGCACCATCTTCCGCGTCGGGTGTGGCCAACGGGCCAATGCCTCGAAGCCGATCGGGACGCCCGCGCTGTTCACCTGCGGCTGCCAGTGCAACTCGAACCGGCCGAACGGCGCGTCTTCCGACGCGCACCCGGCTTGGAAGAAAGTCCACGTCGACTCGAACGCACAGCGCAGCTCCGACTCGAGTTTGAGCTGATCCAAGGCGGCGGCACCGGTGGCGGTATCGTATATGGAATAGGTGTTTCGGCCGCTGGACTTGGCCCGACGCAACGCGACGTCGGCCTCGCGACGAAGCTGGGTCGGCCGGGCCGGCTTGTTGTCGGTCAGTGCGATGCCGATGCTCGCCGTCACCGCACTCACGCGATGCCGAACGCCTTTCTTCTCACCGTCCAGATCGAACGGCTCGGCCAGCACTTCCATTAATCGCTCCGCGACCACCTCGGCGTCGTGCTGGCCCTTGATCTTGGTGCAGACCAGAACGAACTGATCCCCGCTCAGGCGGAAGATCGAATCGGCCCCGCGAAGCGTGCGACGCATCCGGTCGGCTGCTTCGGCGAGCAATGCGTCGCCGACCTCGTGACCATGCGCATCGTTGATCAGGCTGAAACCATCGATGTTGAGCACCATCACCGCGATCGCGTCGTCACGGCGACCGACGGCCTCGCGTGTCCGCTCTTCGGCCGCGCGGATCGCTTTGTTGATGACTCGACGGCTCGGTAGTCCCGTGAGTGGGTCGCATGTCTCGGTCGGCTTCGGCGCGGTCGATGTGCTCTCGCGTTCGACGGCAATCGCCAGCAGTTGGCAAACACTGCGGATGCGACGCCGCTGCTCGGAAGTCGGCCGGGGCGTGTCGATCGGCAGTTCGAGATGGCCGAGCACTGCGCCGGTGGAAGACCGGATCATGCACCGGCGATCGGTGCGGATCGGCGCTTCGCCAATGGGAGCGTCGCCGCTACGCAAGCGGATGACAATGCCGGCCATGCCCAAAGCAGGCTCTACGGCCGGCCAGATTTGTTCCAAGGGTGCGGCCGACGCCACACGACTGATCAGCGGGCCGACGTCGAGCACATCCGTCGGGCCAAGCTCATTTTCGAGCAGGTCGGACCGGCCGACTGATTCCGCGATATCCGCAATGCGGGCAATTCTCACCTCAACTGTCTCGGACCGATCGCGACGCAGACCCACCCCGGTGGATACTGAAAACGGCCTATTTCTCAGGATTCGGGCGTTAACGGACGTGGGGATTCAACCCAGCCCGCGCAGGCCGAACAAGTAGGACCATGAGAAGATGCCGCTGGCGTGGCCGTCGCTGAAATACAGCCGCAGCGCGTAGTTCCCGACCCGCTCGGCCCGTTCGACGGTCAGCTCGCCCGAAAAGTTGCCCGGCAGAATCGCCAACCGGCTGGCAGGCTTCGCCGATTCACTCGTGCGATGCTCACGACAGAGGGCACACGGACATTGCGTGCGAAGTTGAGAGATCGTCCACCGGTCCGATGAGCCGTCAGACCAGGCGATTTCCAACGCCTGGTCCTTCTGGAGCTTGAGCTTGGTCGGGGTCGGTTCGGCCACGAGACGATCGTACGGCCAATTGCGCTAAGCCTCTGCTAAAGGTCGCCGCCAGTGCTGCGGAAGACTTGACGAGGACACCCGCCGCCGGTCGGATACTCGCTCCATGACCGCCCCCTCCGCCGCCGACGGTAAGCTCGTGCTGATCGTCGATGATGAACGCGATCTCGTCGAGCTCGTCACTCACAATCTGAATCGCAACGGTTACCGGACGATCGCGGCCAGCGACGGTCGGTCAGCGCTGGCCATGGCCCGGAGCGAACAGCCCGACCTGATCGTGCTCGACGTGATGATGCCCAACCTCGACGGTCACGAGGTCGCCCGCCGGCTCAAGGCCGAACCCAGCACGGCGACCATTCCGATCATCATGCTCACCGCCAAGGCCGAGGAAACCGACGAGATCGTCGGCTTGAAGATCGGTGCCGACGACTACGTCACCAAACCCTTCAGCATGAAGGTGCTCATGGCTCGCATGGAGTCCGTCCTGCGCCGCGGCGGCACCGACGCGGGTTCCGAAAACGAAAGCCAGCTCAAGGCCGGCCCACTGCTCATCGACCACGCCAAGCACGAGGTGTTCGTCAACGAACGCCAGGTCAAGCTCACGCTCACAGAGTTCAAACTACTCGCGGCATTGGTCGAAGCCGGCGGTCGGGTGCTCAGCCGCGACCGGCTCATGGACAAGGCCATGGGCACCGACGTCTTCGTCACCGACCGCGCGATCGACGTGCATGTCACCGCGATCCGAAAGAAACTCGGCGACGCGAGTTGGCTGGTCCACACCGTCCGCGGCGTTGGCTATCGTCTGCAGGACAGCTCCGAAGACGCGGGCTGAGCGATCCGTTACACTCGGCCGCGATGCCCGAGCCGACGCAGGGACAGACGCTACCGATCACGCTGTTCGCCATCGCCGCCTTTGCCGGCGCGATCGGCCAATGGCTTTACAAGCGCGGTGCCGACGCGGCGGTGAGCGGTTGGACAAGCTACCTCAACTGGCAGGTTCTTCTCGGCATCGTCTGCTACACGGCGGTGATGGCTTTGTTCGTCGCCGCGTTCAAGCTCGGCGGTAAGCCCGTTGTGGTGTACCCGGTTTACGCGAGCACGTTCATTTGGGCGGCCGTGCTTGCGTGGTGGCTCGAGGGCACACCGATCCGCCCGGTCCATGTCGCGGGCATGGGAACGCTGGTGCTGGGCATGTTCCTGATGGGTCGATGAACCGGGGGACGCGATGGGCTATCAAGTCAACGACCGTCGGCCGATCCGCTCGCGCAAGCTCGGCGTCTTCAAGACCGCAGCGACGACGCTGGCCAATGCCGGCGTTTCGGCGAACGCGATTTCGATCTTCGGCATGGTCGCCGCCTGCGCCGCCGGCGGGCTGCTCGCAACGACCGTCCATGTCGAAACCGTCTGGCAGCGGGCCTGCTTCTGTGGTGCGGCGTTACTCGTGCAAGCGCGACTCCTGTCTAACTTGCTCGACGGCATGGTCGCGGTCGAGTCCGGCACCGCCAGCGCGACCGGCGAACTCTACAACGAGGTGCCCGACCGCGTCAGCGACACGGCCGTGCTCGTCGGTTTCGGATATGCCGCCGGCGCGCTTTGGCTCGGCGCGCTTGCAGCGTTGGCGGCGATCTCGACGGCGTACATCCGCGCGCTCGGAAAAGCTGCGGGCTTGCCGTCGGACTTTCGCGGCCCGATGGCCAAGCAGCAACGCATGTTCCTCGTGACGCTCGTCGCACTGAGTGCCGTCGTCGCACCGGGATTCGTGGGGGCGTATGCCTTGGCCTGGTGGGTCTGCCTGCTCATCGCGGTCGCGTCAGCGGCGACCTCGGTCCGGCGTTTGGCCGGCATCGCCAAAGGGTTGCAGGCCATGGCAGCGAGTGAGGCGTCCGATGACTGACCGCGACGTGGCCCGACTCTTCGATCCGCGGGTGTTGCTCGGCGAGCCGACGACGCTTTGGCTTCTGGGCGGTGCCGTCGCGCTGCTTGCGATCGCGCCGTTGGCTTTCCTGATCGCGCCCAAGTCCCTTCAACCGGAGTTGTGGCAACGGTGGCGAACCTGGCTCGTCATCGCGGCAGTCACCCTCGGGCCGATCGCGCTGGGGGCAGCCGCGACGATCCTCAGCGTGGCCGTGCTCGGCTTGCTCTGCTACCGCGAGTTCGCCCGGGCTACGGGGCTATTCCGCAACCGCCTGACCTCGGCGACGGTCGCCCTCGCGATCGGCCTGACTTTCTTCGCCGCCATCGACAACTACTACGCGTTCTTCGTCGCGTTGTTTCCGCTGAGCGTCGGGGCGATCGCGCTCGCCGGCGTCCTGCCCGATCGGCCCGACGGATTCATTCAACGCACCGCGCTGGCAACCCTCGCATACGGCCTGTTCGGCAGTGGCCTCGCACACCTGGCGTTCTTTGCCAACAACTACGACTACCGGGCGCTGCTGATCTGGCTACTCGTCGCGACCGAACTCAACGACATCTTCGCATTCACCGCCGGGAAGGTCATCGGCGGCCGTAAGTTCGTACCGCGGACAAGCCCGAACAAAACGCTCGGCGGTGCGGTCGGGGCCGTGGTACTAACGAGCGCGACCGCAATGCCGCTCGCCATGTGGGTTTTCGCCGGTACCGTCGCCGGGCAGTGGTATCACGCGCTGGTGCTCGCGGTGATGATCTCGGTGCTCGGGCAGTGCGGCGACCTGCTACTCAGCAGCGTAAAGCGTGACCTGGGATTGAAGGATTTGGGTACCCTGCTCCCGGGCCACGGAGGACTGCTGGACCGTTGCGACTCGCTTGTGCTGGTCGCCCCGGCGGTGTTCCACTACATCGGCTACCTGCACGGTATCGGCGGCGACGAAACGCAACGACTCTTCTCGGCCGGGCTCTTCTGATGGACCAGTGGACCTTCCAACCCGCGAGCGATCTGGACGAATCGGTGACCCGCCGGCTCGGCAGCGTGAGGCGTGAGCCGGGGCTGTTCGGCTGGGCGGTTCACGCACTCACCGCCTCGGCCGCGGCCGGTTACATGCGGCTTTACCACCGCCTGACCGTCCGGGGCTCCGAGCACCTGCCCGACGACCCGCCGGCGATCATCGTGGCCAACCACACCAGCCACCTCGACGCTGCGGCGATCACGGCGGCGCTGCCGCGATGCCTGCGGCGCGAGGCGTTTTCGCTTGCGGCGGACGACTATTTCTTTCGTACCACCTTCCGCTCGGCCTGCGCCGCGATCGCGATCAACGCCCTGCCGATGCGCCGTGGCAAGGCCGTTCGGCAGGCACTGGCCGACCTGCGTCGTCGAATGGAAAACGGCCACTGCCTGCTGATCGTTTTTCCCGAAGGCACGCGTAGCCGGACCGGAACGCTGGCGGAGTTCAAGTGCGGGGTCGGCATGCTCGTCGCCGGGCTGTCGGTGCCAATCGTGCCGGCGTGGATCGACGGAGCACACCGGGCTCTACCGCCGGGCAAGCGTTGCCCACGACCGGCAAAACTGGAGGTCCGATTCGGCCCCACGCTCGACTTCGCCGAGACGCCGAACAAACGGGACGGTTGGCAACACGTCGCCGACCGTTGCTTCGACGCCGTGCATCAGCTTTCAGACGCCGTGAACTGACGGTCCACGGCCCTGCTACTACCGCGGTGGGTCGAGCGGATTCACCGGCGGGCTCAGAGGATTGATCGGCTTGGACCGGAGGTCGGGCCGGACGCCGGCAGGGACATTTTTGATCCCGTCGGCCGGATCGCCACCAATCCAGAGCGTGCGCTCAAGCTTGCCGGTGTCCCGGTCGGTGTGCTCGGTGATAAAGATGTCCCAAGCCCGCGTGCTGCCGTCGGGACGCGTGATGGTGAGGACACCGCCGTTGACGTCGTACGTGCCGATCTCCGGCTCGTTGTCGCGGAAGCTGCCGAAGGAGACGCCGGAATCAAAGCTCCCGCTCGCACCGGACCAGCGATCGGATGTGACGGTGCCATCGAGCTTGAAAACGTAAGTCGCTCCCCCGGAGACGGTCGTGGTCGACCCCGGATCAATGCCTGCCGACATGGAGGCGTAAAACGACACCGACCGTTCGCCCTCGAACCGCCAACCGTCCGGCGGGATGTTGACCGGCTGCAACATGGCCATCCCGTCTTTCATGATGCCGTCTTCGTAGTCGAGCGTCTCGATCTCGCCCGAGGCATAGCGGAGGATGACGGCGTTGCCATCGACGAAGTAGTTGCCGACAAAGTGCGTGTGGGAATCGGCGAGCTTGTCGTAATCGAAACCGGTCACGCCGCCGGGTGGGATGTCCTCGCAGAATCGACCGTCGGGAAAGAAGACGTAAGTGTGGTGCCGGAGTTGCATCTGGAGCATGCCATCGAGGCCGAGGGTGTGGCCCAACCATGTGCCCCAATAAATGCCGTTGAACGGACCGGGCCGGGATTGACCCTCAAGGGGCGTGGTGCAGCGGTTGATGAAACGAAAGCTCTGCACGAGTTCGAGCATGGCTTCGACCGACGCCGTCGCCGCGTCGGGCTCGTCGAACTCGATGAAGATCAGGCCGGCGTGACCGTCGACCGTGAACGCAAAGCCCGCCATGCCGCGATCGAACCGGCCGCTCTCGCGGTGGACCACGCCCATGCCGAACATCATGTTCACAAAGCCCTTGGCAGCGAACGCCGGGTCGTCGACGCCCTGCCACTGTTTCCACGTCAAGACATCATCCTCGTCGTCGTCTTTCACGACGGCATCCATTCGCTGTAGGGCCCAACGCTGCAGGTCGGCAGGGTCCGGACCGATGTGTTCGCCGGAAACGATGTACAGATCGGGGTAGGTGTCACGGTCAAGCCAGTCTTCGGGACGGACGTTGTGAAACAGCCCGTCCCTGTCGCGCGTTTCCCATCCGGCGGGCAGTTCGTAGACGATGTTGCCAGTCCGCCGCGGCTCGGCATGAGCTACAACGGCAACCAATATGGTGACAACGAAAGCGAATCGGCGCATGGGACAAGCTCCAGCATGGTGGACACAGCAAACGAACCCCGCGTTGGGCTCAGAAGTTCGGCTTTTCGAGAAACGCCGCGAGCTTGGTCGAATGGTCAGGGTTCCGCAGCAGGATGAGCATCGAGTTGGTGCCCTGCCTGAGTTCCGCCTCGATCTGGGCCCGGCCGCCTTCGTCGTGAACCTGCGTGCCGTTGATCCAGATCACGCAGTTCTCGCCGGCGGCGGTTCGGATGCGGGCCGACCGGGCATGAACGCTGTCGAACTCGGTGTAAGCAAAAGCCGGCCTGCTCTTCCACTGCAGTTTCAGCGTGTCGCCAACCATGACCTGCTCTTTCCCCGCGGCAACCTCGCCCGCCGCCCAGCCGGACACGTCGAGCCTGCCATTTCCCGCATAAGTGTCTCGCACTGCTTCGACGTCCTCGACCGGGCCGAGCAAATGCCAGCGGCTGAGCACGTCCTCGTCACTCGTGTGCTGCTTGGCTTGGTCCCAACTCGCGCGCAGTTCCTCGGGCGTGGGAGGCATGAACGTCTTGCCACTGCCGGGCGTGCGGCTTGGCGTGCGATCAAGGTCGGGCAACAGATCGCCGTGCGCGGTGATCAGTTCGTCGCACATGTCGACGATCTTGTCCATCGGCAACGTCGCCGCGGTCAGCGGATCGGCGAAGCATGCCTGGTACACCGCGTCGCGTCGGCCCTCCATCGCGGCGGTGATGAACAGTTCGTGCTGCATGAGGTGCGGCGTCACGTAGTTGACCAACTGTGGCGGCAGCGGGTCCACCCGCGTGGGGTGGCACCCGTTGGCATCAACGAGCGTCGGCGTCTCGACGATCGCCGTGTCGGGCAGGTTCGGGATCGCGCCGAAGTTGGGCAGGTTGCCGTACACCACCTTCGGCTCGCCGGTCACGATGCTGTTGGCGATCACACTTCCGTACTCGTGGCTCTTCTTGATCTTCTCGCGTGGCATGGGCTCGTCGCTCTTGGAAAATGCCACGAGCCGCGCGAACTCGTCGACGATGCCGTCGCAGCGCCTCAGATACTCGTCGATCGGCACGTCGAACTCGGCCGCGTAGCCGTCGTGAGGCAGGAAGTGGGCGGAATACTCGGCGTTGTGCTCGGAACTTTCGGTGATGAAATAGCCCAGCCGTTTCATCAACTCGTAGCGAACCTTGTTCTTGCCGGCGGCGATGAACTCGTCAGCCCGGGCGAAGAGCTCATCGTAAAGATCACGGTCCTTGTGCCGAAGTTCGAGGAAGAACGCCATGTGGTTGATGCCCGCGACCTTAAACCGGCCCTGATCCTCGGGAATACCGAGATCGCCCATCAGTTCGCCGTAAGTGCCCTGCACGCTGTGACAGAGCCCGACGGCGTTGAGCGCGTGGTCGTTGGGCCGTAGCAGCGACTGCATGTTCGCGCTCATCGGGTTGCTGTAGTTAAGCAGCCAGGCGTCCGGCTTGGCGTAATCGAGGATGTCGCGCGCGAGCTGCTCCATGAACGGATAGGTCCGTAGCGCGCGGAAGATCCCGCCAGGGCCGGTGGTGTCGGCGATCGTGAAGTTGAGCCCGTAACGACGGGGGATTTCGAAGTCGACGAGCGTGGAGCTGAAGCCGCCTATCTGAACCATGCACACGACGAAGTCGGCACCCTCGATCGCCTCCCGCTGGTTCATCGTCTTTTCGATCGTCGGCTTCACGCCCAACGCATCGGCGACCTTCCGACAAAGCGCCGCACCAACATCGAGCCGGTCGGCGTCGATGTCCATGTAGGTGAACGTCGCATCGGCGAAGGCCGGATACTGGAGCAGGTCTCCAGTGAGGTTGCGGCTGAACACGACCGAGCCGGCACCGATGAATGCGATCTTGTGGGACACGCCGACAGCGTAACGAGTGAACGCGGACAGACCACGAGCCGACGCCGGTCGTAACCCGGCGTCGGCTCGGTCAATCGCGCCCGGGGAGTTGGCGGTTACTCGACATTGATCTCGCCGATTTTCACGCCGCTACCGAGCGTGAAAACCTGCATCTCGACGACCACCTCGACGGTCTTGGTGCCATTGGCACCGTTGATCGTCAGAACAAACGGCAAGTAAGCCGTTTGACCATCGGGCGATTGTGTCTGCTGACCTTCGGAAACGACCACGCCGTTGATCGGCGCGATCTCGTCGATCTCGGCCTGGATGGCATCGATTTCAGCAGCGGAGAGATCGGAGTATTCGGCGAGCGTCGAGAGATCCCCGTTGCGAATGCCTTGCTCCACCTCGGTGATGGCGTTGACCGCGGCAACACCCTTGTTGCCGAGCCAGCCACCGATGGCGACCTGGTACCCGCCGCCGACGAGTGCGAGAAGCACGCCAACAACCGCCATCCAACGACCCTTGACGCTCGGCTTGCCGGCAGTGAAGAAGCCGATCAGGCCACTGATCAACGCGATCGGCGCGGTCAACAAGCCGAGGCACGGAATCAGCGACACCGCTCCGGTGATGAGTGCGATGATCCCCGCGATGCTGTTCTTGGGAGCGGCCATGGTCTGGTCGCCGTAGTTGGTGTTCGCGTAGGGCTCGAAGCCGCCGGGATGTCGTGGGTCGTAGTTGGGGTCTTGGGTCATGGTCTTTGTGTCAGTTGGAGCAGAGAAAAATGTCGCGAGATGGTGCTTCGAAACCGACGTCGAAGCGATCCTAATCGCGAACTTGTAAATCCGTGACGTTCATGTCGGAAAGGTCGGAAGAGCCTTCGACTTCCGATGTAAACGAAAGTGTCTTCCCGTCACCGCTGGCAGTCCCGGAAATGGTTCCAATGGCCTCCGCGTTGACAATCTGCAAGTTGAAGCCGTTCATCGTGACATCGACGGTCGCGGCATCGCCCACGGCATCGAACTGTAACGCCAGCTCGTTCAGTTCAGCATCGGAGAAGCCCGAACTGATCTCTCTCGCGGCGGAGATGTCGTTGTCGATCAGCGCTTGCACGAAAGTCTCGGTCGGTACCGACACCGCTTCCATGCCCTTCTTGAAGAAGAAGAACCCGCCGCCACCGATCAGCGCGATGTTGACGCCGATGAAGCCGACGATCGCAAGAACAAACCCCAGCACGGCCATCCAGCGGCCTTTCACATTGGGCTTGCCGGTCGTGAAGAAACCAATAACCGATGAAACCAACCCGACCGGTCCGGTGACAAATCCGAGACACGGGATCAGCGAGGTCGCCCCTGTGATGAGGCCGACGATTGCGGCAACGCTGTTCTTCGGGGCGCTGATCGACGATTCGGAGTAGCCCCCGCCTTGGGTCGGGTCGAAGCCATGAGGTTCGTTGGTGTCTTGCGTCATCGCTCACCATCATGCCGCAAACGCCGTTAAGTCGCACCCACATCCGCGTTAGAAAACCACGGCTTTTCGATACCCGCCGCCAACTCGGCGGCGCGGACGGTGTTACGCAAAAGCATCGCGACGGTCATGGGTCCGACGCCGCCGGGGACGGGGGTGATCCGGCCGGCCTTGTGTTGAACGCGATCGAAGTCGACATCGCCGACGGTCTTCTTTTTGCCATCGAACGTCATGACGCGGTTGATGCCGATGTCGATCACAACGGCCCCTTCGCGAACGTGGTCGGGGCCGATGAGATTCGGATACCCGGCCGCGACGATCAGGATGTCTGCCTTGCTTGTGTGGGCGATCAGGTCCCGCGTGAGCTTGTGGCAGATCGTGACCGTCGCCTCGGCCTGGGTGAGCAGGAGCGACACCGGCTTGCCGGCAATCTCGCTCGCGCCGACCACCGTCGCCTCCGCACCACGCAGGTCGATGCCCGTGCTCCGGACCAACTCGTAGGCAGCCAACGCGGTGCACGGTGCGATCAGCGTCCGGCCGTATACGACGTGCCCAATGTTGGCCGGCGTCACACCTTCGACATCCTTGGTCACGCGGATATGCCCCTGCAACGCGTAGTGATCCAGCGCCGGCGGCAACGGCAAATGCACCATGATGCCGGTGACGTCCGGGTCATCGTTGAGCGTGAACAGCTCGGCTTCAGCGTCGGCTTGCGTGATGTCGGCCGGGAGTTGCTTCAGTTCGTAGTCGATGCCGACTTCGGCGCACGCTTCTCCTTGACGTTGGGCATAAATCTGCGCACCGGGCGGGCTGCCAAAAAGCATCGCGACGAGGCGAACCGGCTTGCCGAGCGAACGGAGATGGGCGACACGTCCCTTGACCTCGCGGCGAGCCTCGGCCGCGATCGCGGTGCCGTCGATGATGTGCGCCGGGTCGGGCATGGTCGGAGCTTAGTCGCCGAAGCCTGGACTAGGCATCGGCCATCTCCAACGCGGCCCCATCCTCCTGGATTGGAGCTGGCTGTGGGACGACGATCGTGACGGTGGTACCGCGACCGAGCAACGAGTCGAGCCGGACCTTGCCGCCGAGCGCGACGGCGGCGTGCTTGACAATCGCCAAGCCCAGCCCGGTGCCGCGGCCGTCAGCGGTCGTACGGGCCTGATCGACCTGGTAGAACCGCTCGAACACGCGATCCTGCTGCTCCGGCGAGATGCCGATGCCGGTATCCGCGACCGACAAAACCAACTCGGTGGCAGCGTCTTCGGTGTCGCGCAGCTCCATGCCGACACGCACCTCGCCACCCTCGGGCGTGAACTTGATCGCGTTCTCGATGAGGTTCTTGAGAATCAGGTCGAGCAGCCGAGCGTCGCTGTGAATGTCGAAGTCGCCGGCCCCCTCTTCGATGACGA